>CAZLRR010000005.1:10745-29806 GCA_964562045.1 uncultured Methanosarcinales archaeon | reverse complement strand
AACAATTCAAATAATAAAAAGAAAAAATAAATTTTTACAACCTTTCCAACCTTAAGGGTATAGGAAAGTTGTAGATTCTACCATAGCCGATGGAGTTGTAATATCGATTGGTTTTACAGCACCATTTTTAGCTACAAGTCTAATTGTTGCAGACTCAGCTTCACCAACATCGTTTGCTGGAAGGAATGAAAACTCAACCATATCTCCTGCAACTAAGTAACCTCCAACATGCTGTGTACCGTTAATCAAATAATTAACGTTATACAGAGAAGCAGAAGCAGTACCAGTAGTGTTTGTCAAAGTCTGTGAACCAGAAGCAGTATCAAATTTAACAATCATATCAGATAATTTGATTGGTTCTGAACCGGAACCTAGCCTTACTACAATAGTAACTTCATCAGTAGTATCAATAACCTGATCGTTAGTACCATCAGCGAAAACTTGAAGTACTTCAATATCTGTTGTAATCTTTTCCTGAGATTGTCTTCCTACATCTAAGGATTTAGATTGTAAGGATGACGCAGTCTGGATTAGTACACCTGCAGCAACTGCAGCCACTAAAATCATTGCGATGAAAATGATCAGAGTACCAATACCCTGAGCACCTTTTCTATTTTTGTAAACCATTTTTTAAGTTTAAACCCACAGCTTAACCTTCACAGGGAAAGCCTTGTGTAATATTTTCCAAGGTAAAAGAGTTATATTTCTTTGTAACTCCTCAAAAAAGACTTAAAAACTCTGTCATTGAAAAATAAATAATTTGAAAATTAACCCTGAAAAATAATAAACTCTCAAAAGTATATGCTAACATATATCGAAAATGTTAGCAAAACAGTAAACTTTATAAACCTCAAAAACGATATCAGAGGTACATTTACAAAAATGGATTTACGAGAGTTGGTGGAAATTACACTTGAGCTTGTCAGTGAAGAGGCATCTCAAGTAATTGAATATCTCTATTCAAACCCTGGACATTCCGAATTTGATATTAGTGATAGTATTGGGCTTAGCGTTAGTCAGATTAGAAGTGTTTTATATGAACTAAAAGCTAAGAATTTAATTGATTACGATAGAAAAAAGGATAAAGAAAAAGGATGGTACTTATATTATTGGAAAGTTGTACCTCAGAACTTTGAAACAGTTTATGCAAATGAAAAGAAACAGAAACTGGAACAATTCAAAGAAAGACTTGAATCTGAAGAAAACAGCATTTATTACATTTGTCCGAACTTTTGTAAAAGATTAAGTTTTGAAGATGCGCTGGACACTGATTTCCATTGTCCTGTTTGTAATTCACTTATGAACGAAGAAAATAAATCAAGAAAAGTTGAAATGTTAAAGAGAAACATTATTGAACATGAATCTTTTCTTGCAGAGAAAAAACAACAGGCTTAATCCTTAAAATAAAGAAAAAAATTCTTTTAAAAATGACACTTATAATACTATTATATCCTTTAATAGAAATAAGTATATTAAAAGCATCGCTATATTTAATGTAAGACCGATGTAGATTCTTTTTCTTTTTTTAAATTCTATAAAAAATAATAACACTAAAATTGCACAATATCCTCCGATGTGCGCATAATGATTAGTTTGAGAAGGATTTGTTAGACCAATTATATCTAAAAATATTAAAAACCATCCATAAACAAAAATTGGCACTGGGACTACAAGAATAGAACTTAGTGCAAAAGGATGGAGAAGAATTGCAAGCATAGCAAGTGCTGCAATACCTCCGCTTGCCCCAATACTAAAAAACAAATCGTTATAGTATATGGAGATTATGTGCGAAACAATATTTGCAAGAAAACCTCCCACAATAAAAATCAGAATAGTTTTCTCCTGAAAATCCCTCTCAACAAGGCGGCCAAAAATCATAAGTGCCAAAAGGTTAGTTCCAAGATGAATAATATTTGCGTGTAAAAATATTGAAGTTAAAAGAGTGTATATTCTAACACCAAACAAATCATTTGGGTGAGTATAGAACAGTTTTGCATAATCATTAAACACAAAATATTGCAAAAGGAAAATAACGATTAAAATAAACATTAAAAACGCAGTATACTTTGCCTCGAAAAACCAATCATAAATTTCTTTAATTATAATAAAAGGTTTTGAGACAAGTCTATTAAATTTAAGTTTGGAATTTTCTATGCTCCCAAAAAGAAATCCAAATAAAAGTATCAATAATGCAAAAGGAAGCAATAAAATATAGAAAATTAACATAAAAAGAAGCTTGAAAAATAAAAAAGTATCTGAACGAATAGTTTTGAGATTTTTTTCAGTATTTATGTATTCCGATTGCATTTTAATTATATAAGTGTGGTGGGTTCTCTTTTAATTTTTTTCTCACTAATTTATAGTTGGGGCAAAATTTTTCCACTTCTTTCCAAAAATTTGGAGAATGATTTTTATGTCTAATATGGGCAAGTTCATGAATTACTACATACTGAAGTATATCCAAATCTGCATTTAAAAGTTTTAAATTTATCATTATGTCGTTGTGTGGAGTACAATGACCCCATTTTGAGCCTACAAGTTTTAAAACTATATCTCCAATATCAAAATTGTAAGTTTGATAATTTATCGCTTGAATGAAATTTTTTATTCTGGGGCCATACTTTTGACAAAGAAGTTTTGGTACATATTTCTCAAGGAGATCACTTTTCGTGTGATAATTTACATAGAATGTGTTTTCTTTAAGTTTTACTCCTCGATTTTTTGTAAACTCGAAATTATAATCTTCTCCTGCAAACTTGAATTTCCCTTCTTCGAAAATTTGCCTGAAAGTTTTTTCCTCTCCATTTCCAAGAATTTGCTGCTTTGCAATTTTACGTGAGATTTTTTCAAGTAATTCATTAAAATGAGTGATTACCTGACCCCTAGAAAGATAAGAAGAAAGCCTGAAACTCAAAGTTTTGCCTTTAACATTTACAGACGAAGAACGTTTTTTTATGAATTCGACAGCTATTTCATACTCACTTGAAAGAATTTGTTTTTTGGAGGGGAATTCAAGTCCTGCAAATTTGTTTCTGAATATCAATTTTCAATGAGCAAATATTTTATTTACTTTATTTGTTTTCAATTAGTACTTCTTTTATATTAAATACTTTTTGCATTACAGGAGCAACAAAAGTTTCAATGTCGGGCCTATCAAACTCATTTTTATTCTTTAGGATAATATTTAATTTTCCTCTTTTGTTTACAAATACAAAAAGTTCTTCATTTTCATAAACATAAGCTACGGGGTCAAAATCGTATCTCTGTTTAAGTTTTACAAGATAAAACGGAGGAATTTCTATATACGAGTCTCCTTCGATGTCTTTTTTATCTTTAGTTAATGTCCAGTCAAAATAATATGAAAGAGTTAAAATTCTTCGCAAAATTTTGTGTACTTCTAGAGAATCCTTATTTTCATCTTGCATATAATTTAATATTTCAGTTACTTTGACTTTTTTTTGTTTCTTTTTCAGTTGGTTATATGCATGATAAATTTTTAGATTTAATGGATTTGTTCCTAAAATACGCTTGAATTCCTGCTCTTTAAGTTCTTTGAGATAAAAATCAAATCCGAAAATGTAAAAATTTAAGTCTTCTTTTTTTCCACCACAATTGCAGAAAATCTGTTCATGGTCGGTTTTAGGTTTTTTATTTAAAGTGTCAAAACATAGTTTTACCTTTTTTTTCTCGAACATATCTTTGATTTTCTTGATTCTGTTTTCGTAAACCCCAATGTAATCTTTGAACTCCATAATATAGAATGGAGTTTATCTTTTATATAAGTATTTGTTTTAACCCCTAGGCGGAAATAGATATTAAAATAGATATTAATATAAATTTTAGGCAATTTAATATTTTATGCAATACAAAATAATCTCAGTGGGAAAAGTGAAAAACAAGTCTCTGCAAACCGAAATTGAAGAATTAAAGAAAAGAATTTCAAGACTTAAAGAAATTGAAATCCGAGAGATAAAGGACTCAAACCCAGAAATCATTAAGAAGAAGGAGTTTGAAGAAATTAAAAAAAATCTAAGTTCTGAGGATTTTAAAGTTCTTCTAACTGAGAAAGGAGAGAGTTTTTCAACTCAAAACTTTTATGAAAGATTGAAATCTATTGAAAAACCAATTTGTTTTATTATAAACGGAGCTTTTGGACACTCAAAAGAACTTGAAAAATACATCGATATGAAATTAAGTTTGTCTGAAATGACTTTTACGCACGAACAAGCAAAATATCTGCTTTTTGAACAGATTTATAGGTTAGAATGTTTCGAGAAAGGAATTCCTTATACTAAATAATGTTTTTATTCAATAATAAAACTCATCTAAAACTCCTTTAAAACGGAAATAATCATCTTCTATCTCTCCGCTAGTAATTATAAAATCGTATCCGGGTCTTGATTTTAATTCTTTTTCAATTCGTTTTAAACGGATTTCAATTTCTTCTGGAGTTTCAGTTCCACGTTTTAGAAGTCTTTGCCGAATCACGTCTAAGTTTGATGGTTCAATAAAAATACTTAATACATCATCTTGAAGATTTTGGCTTTTGAAATAGTCTTTGAGTTTTTTCATGCCTTCAATATCAATTACTTTAATTAAATATTCTCCATCATTAAAAGGAACTAGAATGTCTTTTTTTTGGGTTCCATAATAGTTTTCATGAATTTTTGCATATTCTAGAAATCTTTCTTCAGAAATTAACTTCTCAAATTCTGGTTTTGAAATGAATCTCAACTCGCAATTCTTTTCAATATCTCTTTTTGACCTAGTTGTTGTTGACAAAACCTTTTTTATCTCAGGATTTTCCTCAATGTACATATCAACTAGTGTGTCTTTGCCTACAGCCGTGGGACCAGAAACTAATACAAGTTTTCCACTCATAAATTTAATGAGAAGCAATGATTAATAAATTTAATGAAAATTAAAGGGATAAAGGCTAAGTAACTCATCACCAACAACAACTAACGGAACACCGCTCTCAACTGGCATTCCTGCATTTAAAAGATCAAGAACATAATCCATATCATTTCTTTGACCAAAATAACTTTCTTGTGGTAATTGATGACAATATAAAATATTTCCAAGAAGAAATTTTACTTCAATACCATTTTCTAAATTTGCTCTTTTTCTCCTATTTCCCGTAAATTTGAAATAAGGAACACCCTCAATCTTTTCAATTCCGTGCCCTAGAAAAACTAAATTGACTATTTCGTCAATATTTTCAAGTCCTTGTATAATTCTATATTCCATCCAAAATTTATTAATATAACGAAATATAAAAAAGTTTTGGTAGTGAAAAAAGTTTAAATACGTTTTATACGCAATTTTATTATGGAACTGGAACAAATTCTCAAAAAGATTGAAACTGAAATTAAATTAAGAGGGTTTTCTCCAAGAACTGCAAGAATGTATGTTTTTTATAATAAGCAGTTTCTAGAAACTTCAAGTCTAAATCCTGAGGACGTTAAAGAAGATGATATTAAACTTTTCCTCGCAAATAAAATTGCAGAAGAGAATTTGTCAGCCAAATCTATTGGACTAATTAAAGCAGCCCTAATTTTTTATTATAACGAACTTTTGGGAAACAAATTCGACATAAAAACTCCAAAGATTAAGAAATCAACACCAGTAGTTTTATCAAAAGAAGAAATTAAAACTCTTTTTAATCACGTAAAACCTAAATATGCAGCAGTTTTGAAAATATATTATGCCTCAGGTCTTAGACTCTCAGAAGCTACAACTCTTCGTAAAAAGGACATAGATTTCACAGAAAATGTTTTATGGATTCGTGATGGAAAAGGAGGTAAAGATAGAATGACTATTGCCCCAAAATCGTTAATTGGAGAACTTAAACTTTTAACGGCTTCAAGAGATTCTAATGATTTCGTTTTCACAAACAAAGCAGGAGAACCTCTCTCAGTTAGAACAATCCAAGATAATTTAATGAGAGCAAAACTAGCCTCAGGAATTTCAAAAGATGTCCATGTACATACACTCAGGCATTCTTTTGCAACTCATTTACTTGAAGCTGGAACTGATATTAGATATATTCAAACTTTGCTTGGTCACGCCGACCTAAGTACAACTTCGATTTATGCCCATGTCTCTTCTGAAAAATTAAAAACAATCAAATCCCCATTTGAATAAAAATAGTTTATCCCGAATTGTTATTTTAGGATAAAAAAAGAAAAATTTTTAAACTCCCAACACCTCTTATTTGTATGAAGTTTACTTTTGAGAGTAAATCGGGCAGTGAATACCCAATAAGATATAATCCTAAAAATTCCTTTCCATGGGAAATCCACAGAATTTATACTATTGCTTCCGAAGAAGACTTTACTATTCACGAGATGAATTGGAGACCAATTATTTTTATTCAAAAACATTTAAAATATGGAGTTCAAAGAATATATCCTCAAGATATTTTCAATCCACTCTTATTTTTAGGCAATAGTGTTCACCATTCTACCTATAGTGATGATTTCTGGAGACTATACCATACTATTGAAAAAACAAATTTAAACCAAAATGTAACACATCTTTTTACTGAATATTTAAAGGAAACCAACCTGTTGAGAAAAACTTCCCCATTAGTAAAAATTATTGAAGATACTAAAAAAGAATTAAAAGAAGGAATTAGTACTCATCATAGAACCCCAAACCCTGAAGAATTAATTTATTCCTGAAGGCAAAATTTTACCACACAATATCTTGAAAAAATTTATAAACTCTTATCCTCAATTCTAATATATGGACTTAACAAGCTTTGGAGTTGAAAAAAAGAAACCACAAGAAATCAATTCCGAGAGTTTGGATGTTAATTTTGACACAATAAAAGAAAACTTCACAAAAAAAGTTGAAGACTATCATTTGCCTTGGTTTTTAAAATATAAAGCTGACACACTCGATTCTTTTGTAATTACAAAAGAGATTCAGCAAATTTTTGACTTCATCCAAAAACCCCAAAAAGGAAAAGGAGTTCTTTTAGTTGGGCCTCCAGGAAGTGGAAAAACGACAACAGTTACAATCATTGCAAAAAAATTAGGTCTTGAACTTTTCGAACTTAACGCCTCAGACACGAGAAACAAAAAATCAATTGAAGAAATAATTGGACAGGTTTTAAACCAGAAATCTTTGTTTGGTCAAGAGAAACTAATTTTAATTGATGAAGTTGATGGAGTTTCAGGAAATAATGATAGAGGAGGAGTTGCGCAAATAATTAAGTTTGTGAAAAATTCTAAAATTCCATTTTGTTTTACTGCAAATGATAAAGAATCAGATAAAATTTCAGCACTTAAAAAAACTTGCCTTACAATTGATTTTGAAAACTATTCTAAAGAACTTCTAAAAGCTATTGCAAATAAAATTTTCTGCGAGCTAGAAATTTCTTACGATTCAAAAGAACTTGAAAACTTCATTGAAGAGCGAAACACAACAGATGTGAGAGGTTTTATTAATGATTTACAAGCAAGTGTTACAAATAAAAAATTTTATCCCGATTCTCGGCTCGAAATTCGAAGTTATAAGAAACTTATTGAAAATCTTCTTGATAAAATATTTTTCTCATATGGAGAAGATGCATTAAAATCAACATTTAATTCTGATGTGAATATTGACGATTTATTTTTGTATTTGGAAGAGAATGCTCCCAATGTGATGTGCAAGAAAGCTTTAATTTTAGCTTACAATGAAATTGCAAAAGCAGATATTTACAGAGGCAGAATTAGAAAATGGCAACACTGGAGATTTTTAGTTTATGTGAATTTCTATTTAACCTTTGGAGTTTCAAATTCGAAAATTTCTCCAAAGAAAGTTCCATATAAACGAAATCAAAGAATCTTAAAGAAATGGATTTATAATAATTCTTATAGTGGACTTGGTTCAAGAACAAAAATTCAAAAACAAAATAAAGACCCAGAGAAATTCATTGAGAAACTTGCAGGAACAGTTAAAACATCAATTAAAAAAACTCGAAGTGAGGATATTTTTTATTTTATGTTTGCATATAAAAATTCTCCAGAGTTTAAAGAAAAAGCAGATTCAATTTTTGAAATTGATGAGTCAACAAAAAAAAGTTTTGATAAGTTTTAAGGGCAAGATTTTGAAATAAAATTAGTCTCATCACCCACATTATAATTGCCATCATATCTTTTTGCTCTTGTAATTCTAACATTATCTATATAGCCGTTATAATAATTATTGTTTAATGCTCCAATTGTAATCGGGTCACTGCCTAGATCTAAATCTCTCGTAAGGATACTTGAACCTATCAAATTACCATCCAAATATAGACTTACATTATCTGTTGTTTCATCATGAACAAAAGCAAAATCGTACCAAACACCAGTATTTAAATTTTCTGATAGTGGATAATACAAGTTCTCGCTGCCAGTACCAAAATAATAATAAATCTTTAATTGAGTGGCATCATATGGTCCAAAACTCCATCTAACGTTAAAACTATCATGTTGCATATTTCCTAAAATCGTTGGAGCACTATTTATAGATAATGATGCTGTTAAATTAGCAAAACTATTTAATTTGAAAGAATATTCTACAGTAAAATTAACATTATTCCAATCAGATAACTCGGAAGTACTGGCCATTGTTAAGTAATCTCCCGAACCATCTAATAATAAACTGTAATCCCCATACCTGGGGTCATTTGAAGACAAAGTAGGATCTCCTCCCTGAGTAATCGTATGTCCTCGAGTAGACAAATCAGTAAAATTTTCCATCTCCATATATAAAACTACATTATCCCAATGTGGGTCACAAGGTCCTGGCGGGGGGACATATAACTCTTTAACATATAGTTTTCTTGAAATAATTTCATCTTCGGTTACAACAACCACATTCTGGAAACCAGTAGTTATATTTTGAGTACAATTACTTAAACTTAAGTTATTCATTCCTGAACCAACATTTAAATTACTCAAATTACAAACTTTATCGCCAATTTTTATCTCTTTTATAGAAATATTTTTAGATTCTCCATTTACAAAATAAATCTCATCATCGATTATGGCTTTAATATCATCATTTTGGATAGAATTAGAACTTTGTTGTTCAACATCGGAGAAAATTTCACTACTAAAACTCCCAAACCAATTTTGAAAACCCACAACAGCGACTACTGCCACAACTAAAAGCAAAGCAGTCGCTACAACGGGCGAAATAGCTTTTTTCATAAACAGATATTTTTTCATAAATATATATTAGTACATTTATTTAAAAATATTTGTTACCCAAAAAGTTAAAAAACTTTAAAAACAAATAAAATTTAAACAATTCAGGATGAAAAATTACGTGATTATAACTGATCCATTATATAAACAAATTCTTATCCCAAAAGAGTTTGAAAAGTTTCTGGATTTGCCTGAAATGCAAAGATTAAAACATATTAAACAAACTTCTTTTGTTGACCAACTCTATCCTAATGCAACACACACTAGATTTTCACACTCAATTGGAGTTTATTATTTGATGAGTAAAATTTTGCAGAGAATTAAGACAACAGAAAAAGATAAAAAAAATCTTTTAATTGCAGCACTTTTGCACGATATTGGTCACGGACCTTTTTCTCATATGTGGGAGAAAGTTTTCCCACACTTTAATCACGAAGATGCAACACGAGAAATTTTGGAAAAGTTAAAACTTCCAGAAGTTCAAAAAATCCTTGATAAAGAACATAAATTTTCGCCATTAATTTCTTCAATGATAGATGTTGATAAACTTGATTATATGGCAAGAGATTCATATTTTTGTGGTGTTTCTTATGGATTAACTGAAGTTGATTATATTATGCAAAGTTTTAATGTTAAAGATAAAAAAATTGTGATAAATAAAAAATCTATTCCATCAATTGAGAATTTAATAAATCAGAGAATCACATTATACAAAAATGTTTATTATCATAAATTTTCAAAAGGTTATGAATTCCTTTTCGAGAAAATTTTTGAACGTGCAAAAGATATGTTTAAAGAAGGTAAAGAATTTTATTTGGAAGAGAATATGAAATCTTTTTTTGAGAAGACTAATACACTAAAAAATCTAATAGCAGTTGATGATGTTGCGGTTTTATATCATATAAGAAAATGGGCTGAGAATGAAGATAAAAATTTATCAGATTTAGCAAAGAGATTTTTAGAGAGAAAATCTTTCAAGATTTTAAACCTGAATTATCAGAAAGTAAATATTGATAGAATTAGAAAGAAAGTTGAAGAAAAATACGATTCAAAATATTATTTCGGTCATGTTAAAAGTAAAATTAAAGTAATTGAAAATGATATTGTTGTTGATTTCCACGGAAAAGAAAAAAAGATTGAAAATTTAAGTGATACATTCAAATTTTTCAAACAACAAAATCACGAAATAGAGTATTTGATTTTTCCAAAAGATGTTTAATTATTATAATTAATGTAATAGAAAATGTTTAAAAAATATTTAGAAAAAATTGATGGAATTGGGAAAAATAAGGTGGCATATTATTTTAAGTTAAAACTTAAAAAATCTCCAAAACTAAAAATTCTTCATCTCTCTGATTTGCATTTTAATAAAGATGAAAAGAAGAAAATAGCAATTGCAGAATATGACAAGTATTTGAAAAATCAAAAGTTTGATTTGATTTTAATTTCTGGAGACATTGTTGATTTTAATATCACAGAATTTACTAAAGAATATGTTGACTTTTTGAAAAATCTAAAAGCCAAAAAAGGAAAATATTATGTTTTTGGAAATCATGATTATTACACAAAAAGAACAGACAAAATTGAACAAAAAATGAAAAAGGCGGGGTTTGTAAACCTTAATAACAAAGAAAAGAATCTAAATAAAATTAAACTTATTGGAATAGATGATTATAACTATGGTGAAAAAAGAGACTGGACTTTCACAAAAGATAAATTTACAATCGGAATGTGTCATAATCTTGATTCAGTAGATAATTTTTCAAACTTTGATTTGGTTTTATCAGGACATCTTCATGAGGGAGAAATAAATCTTGGAATCATTGACGGAGTAACAAAACTTTTCTTAAGGAGTGGATATAAAAATAAAAATAAACAAAGAAAAGGTTTCAAATGGTTTGGAAATTGTTTGTCTTTTATACATCCTGGCATGCATACTTGTAATCCTTTGAAGAGAAGAATTTTTACAAAAAAAGAAGGTATTGTTATTTTTGAGTTAGAATAAAGAGGAGTATATTTTTTCTACTCACTTCATTCGACATATTTATAAATAAAAAACCCAAATTCTTATTATGGTCTTTGAAAAACCAAATCAATTCCTTATGTATACAACACCAAACGGAGATATAAAAGTACAAGTTTTTTTCCATAATGAAAATATTTGGCTAACTCAAAAAATGATGGCAGAGTTATTTGAAATTGATAGAACTGTAATTACAAAACACTTAAAGAATATATTTAAAGAAAAAGAATTAGATGAAAATTCAGTTAGTGCAAAAATTGCACATACTGCAAATGATGGAAAAAAATATAAAATTTCTTTCTACAATCTAGATGCAATAATCTCAGCAGGATACAGAGTAAATTCTTCAAAAGCAACCCAGTTTAGAATTTGGGCAACAAAGACTTTAAAAGACTATATGCTAAAAGGATTTGCAATAGATGATGAAAGACTAAAAAATGGAACCCATTTTGGAAAAGATTATTTCAAAGAATTATTGGAAAAAATTCGTTCAATTAGAACAAGTGAGAGAAGAATTTACCAACAGATAACTGATATCTTTGCAGAAGTTGCATTAGATTATAACAAAAATTCTGAAATTACAAAAGACTTTTATGCATCTATTCAAAATAAATTCCATTATGCAATTTCAGGAGAAACCGCATCCGAAATAATTCACAATAATGCAAACTCAAAAAAAGAAAATATGGGACTTCAAACTTGGAAAAACTCACCAAAAGGAAGAATTTTAAAATCAGATGTCATCATTGCAAAAAATTATCTAAAAGAAAACGATATAAAACAACTAGAGAGAACAATTTCAAGTTTTTTTGACTATATTGAAAATGTAATTGAAAATAAAAAACTTCTAAAAATGCAAGATTTAGCTCAAATGATTGATAAGTTCCTTTCATTTAATGAGTTTAGAATCTTAGAAGATGAAGGAAATATTTCAAAACAAAAAGCAGAAGAAAAAGCAATCCAAGAGTATAATTTATTTAACAAAACTCAAAAAATTGAATCAGATTTTGATAAAGAAATTCAGAAATATTTAAAAAAATGAAAAATCCACATATTCCAATACTGAGAGCATTTGATGAATTAAAATTTAGCCTCGGGAAAAAAACTTTAATTGATTTTTTAAAAGGAGATGAAAATCCTACAATTGATAGAAATAATCTCGATAGTTTGGAATCTTATGGGTGTCTTTATATGCTTGAAACTTCAGAAATTACTCAAATTGTAGATCAAATGATTATGAATAATTTTCTCTCACTAGACCAAGTGAAAACTTTCAAAGTTGTAAATCGAACAATTAAAGGAGTTAAAGAAATTTATGAAAAAAAGTGGAGTCCGCAAACAGAAAATGCTGAAGGAAAAGTTTATTCACTGGAGGAATCCGAGTTTACTCAAACTGATGAAAAGCTCTTAGAAAATTTTGAATTTTTTTTAAAAGATTATAATAAGGAACAAAAAAAGGCAATAGTTTGCCCGAAGAATAATATATTGTGTGTTGCTGGAGCTGGAAGTGGAAAGACAACAGTTTTAACGAAGAGAATTGAATTTTTAAATAAGTTTGCAGGAGTTAAGGAGAAAGAAATTCTTGCAATTACTTTTACAAGAAAAGCAAAAGAAGAGATGAAACACAGACTTGAGAAACTTGAAATTTTTAATGTGAAAGTTGAAACGTTTAATTCTTTTTGTGAGAAAATTTTGAGAAGAAATGAGTCAAAAATTTATGAAAAGAAAGTTCGAATTGCAAGTTTTCGTGATAAAATTAGGCTTGTAAATTCCGCATTTGAGAAATTAAATACAAGTCTGGATAGTTTTGCCCAAGATTATTTTAATAAAAGACAACTTAGAGAGAAAACAAAAGATGAGTTGTTTTTTTCTTTTGTGGGAGACATTTTCTCAATTATGGATTCTTATAAAAACCGAAAACTTGAGGTTGATAAATTTTATGAACTTTCAAATAAATTCAGTGAGAAAAAAGTTGCAATGACAATTTATGAAATTTGTAAGTTTATAGAGAAAAAATTAAAGTCTGAGGGAATGCGAGATTTTAGCGATCAAATACTTGATGTGATTAATTTTTTTGAAAGAGATAAAGAAGAAATTCCTAGATTCAAACATATTTTAATTGATGAGTTTCAAGACGTTAATCTTCCACAAATGGAGCTTTTGAAACTTTTAAATCCTGAAAATATTTTTGCTGTTGGTGATCCGCGTCAAGCAATTTATGGCTGGAGAGGAAGCGATATAAACTTCATATTGAACTTTCCAAAGGAATTTGAAGATTCTGAAATTATTATTTTAAAGAAAAATTATCGTAGCACAAAAAAAATAATTGAATTTTCAAATCTTGCAATAAAACCTATGAAATTAAAAGATTTAGAATCTGTTAAAGAAAATACTGCCGATTGTGTTCATCTTTGTGAGCATAAAAATGAAGATAGCGAGAAAATGTTTATTACTCAGGCAATTAAGGCTTCAAAAGCGCCACGAGAAGAAATTTTTGTTTTAGCAAGAACAAATCGTCAACTTGATTTGTTGATTGAATATTTTCAGTCTGAGAGAATTGCTTATACTATAAAACAGGAAAATCGTGAAGAAGAACAAAAACTTGAAGAAGGCAGAGTAGTTCTTGCAACCGTTCATGCAATTAAAGGAATGGAGGCTACAGAAGTTTATTTAATGGGCGCTAATAGTTTATCTTTTCCAAATAAAGTTGTTGATAATTTTGTATTCCAATTAGTTAAAGATGGAGAGGATTATGATAAGGAAGCAGAGGAACTGCGGTTATTTTATGTGGCAGTTACTCGTGCAAAAGAAAAACTTGTGATTAGTTATACTGGAAATTTGACTAAGTTTATTACAACGGATATGTTAATGCTTTTTGCGCCAAGAGCTAAAAAGAAAACAGTTTTTGATTATGAAACTCTATCTAAAGTTGATAAGTCAAACTTTTCAGATTCTATGCTTATTAAAAATATGCTCAAGAACTGGAGAAGTGAGAAATCAAATTCGATGGGTGGACTTCCAAGTTATATGATTATATCAAATAAAGCAATTGAAGAACTTGCAGTTCTTCGTCCAAGTTCAAAAGTTGAGTTGTTAAATATTAATGGTTTGGGAGAAGTTAAAATAGCTAAGTACGGAGATGAGATTTTGAAGATCTTGAATGGATAGACTTAGTTTAATTATTTTTCTTATAAGTGCCATAAAAAGAATTAGTTCTTTTTCCTATATGAAGTAATATAATCTTAATAGAATCCTTGTCTTTTGTATATAAAATTCTATAATGGTTTCTATCAAAATGTATTGAATAAATTCCTTTTAAATCACCTTTAAGTTATTCTCCAAGTAATTCATATTGTAACTTTATCAGAATTTTTTTAGCTATTTCTTTTATCTTTTAAGGCAACTTGTCATATTTCTTTTTAAAGGTTTTAGAAATAATAACTTCATACATTTTACAAATCAGAAATCTTATAATATTCTCCTTGAGAAATCTCTTTTAAAGAATCTTTTATATCGTGCATAACTTTAGAATTTGATAAAACCTCACAAGTTTCCATTAAAATCTTATTCTCTTTCCTTAATTTCTCAAGTTCATTCATAACATTGTATGTAAAAAGAAATATATAAAGTTTTGTTTTTGAGAAGTAAAGTTAAATTTTCTTTTTATAATATTCTAAAACATCTTTTCCAGTCCATGATTTCAAATCTGATTTTTTAAACCCGAGTTTTTGAGCCATTTCAAAAATTTTTTCTTCTGATGGGCCTTCAATTTCTAAAAATGTAGGAATGTTTTCAAATGTGTCAAGTTCAAAACTAAAACCTTCTAACTTATATGAAATTCTATGTTTAATGAAATAGCCTGCAACTTTAAAACCTACAGCTTCAAGGATTTGTTTAAATTTTTCTCCATCACAAATTAGAGATTCAATTTCTTCCATAATTTTTACATCATTTTTGGAGATTTTTTCTTTAAATGTCAGTTCTGTGTTATCTCCTTTTTTTCTAAGCCTTAATAACTGTCCTTTCTTTTTTAGAGAATTGTCTTCAAAATCAAACCAATATGTTGGCATATCTCCTTCAAAAACTTTTTTTGCGCCAAGGTTTTTGAGTTGTTTTTGCACTTTTCCCACATCAATTTCTAAAATTTTCGCCTCAATTTCTACCATAGAGTACTATTTTTTTCTGGTTTTATAAATATAATGATTTTTTAAAATTAGTTGCATAAATCGAAACTTCTTCATTTAATCAAAGAAACCTTGAGTGCGTAAGCCGAAAATTTTGAAAGAATTAACTATTCTAACAACAAGAAATTTGGGTTTTAGATGTAACATTGGTTGCAAAACTTGAGTTTTTGGAGAGGTTTGGGGAAATCAATTAAACTTAAATTTCTACTATCATAAATAACAAAAGTCTCAAAATTTTTCTTTTGAATTGAAGTGAATTCGATTAGTTATTAAAACTTTATGAAACTCCATTGGCTTTCTTGTGATTTTTATTACCCATAATAGTTACAAAAGTTTATAATTGTTGAAATCTATATATAGTACCATGCTTTTATCCGTCCAAAAACAATTCATCCAATCAATTTCTGAGCGTGAGTCAGAAGAAAACCTTCTGCAAAAATACAGGGAAAATAAACATAGAAACAACCGCAATATGCCAGTAACTATCTAAATAAAAAGAATTAATTTAAACTTCTAACATAAGAAGTTGTCCACTTGAATTTACGTGGATCTCTTCCAAGTTTTAAGAAGTTTTTCTCGCACTTATTTGAATGGAAGTATAAAACCTGTCCGTTATCTTTAACAAACATTTTACCGCTTCCAGGAACCAATTCTTTTCCACAAAATGTACATTTAACCATTTTTAAAACTTTTTAGTTCCTCCACTTTTTTTGTAAATTTTTCTCGCTTCGTATTCAGTTTCAGTCATCATTAGAACATCTCCAACTTTAACTGGTCCTCTAACGTTTCGAGTAATAATTTTACCTTCATCTCTTCCTGCCATTACTTTAACTCTTACTTGCATAACTCCTCCTTTGGAACTCGCATTACCTACAAGAGTTTCCACAACTCCAGGAATACTAACTGCCATTTCCTGTTTGTCTTTCTTTGCCATTTTAATTATTTAGAGCAGGAAAATTTATTCTGCTTTTTCCTCTGTTTTTTCTTCAGATTTTTCTTCTGCTTTAACTTCTTTTTTACCATCAGAAGTCATATCTTTCTTTAGAGCTTCAAGTTCTTTTTTACCAGAACCAGCATCAATTACAGCAATAGCACTAGTTGATTTAATACCAACAGAAGCACCAAGCTCTGCTTTAGTTCCAACACTTGCAAAAGCGATTTTCATCTCTTTACAAAGTCCTGGAAAATGAGCAACAATTTCTGCAGGAGATACATCAGTTGCAGTTACAATTAACTGAGCCTGTGATCTTTCTACAGCTTTTGTAGCTTCATTTGCACCAATTCGGATTTTTCCTGAATCTTTAGCTTTCTGTAAAATAGAAAATACCTGTTTTTCATCGATTTCTACCATTTTTAATTTATAGTATCATAAATCTCAAACTTATCAATTTGAGATAATTAAAGAAGTAATGTTTGATTTATAAAGATATTTATTAAAAATTTACTGAATAGGTTCTTGAGCTTTTTTTATTCTCTCAGAAACAGTCTCATATAGTCCTAATTCTCTCAATAAACTAGCTTCAGATTCGGTCGGAGGAACAAAATAATTATTATCGCCAGCTAAAACACTAGGAACTAATTGTCTTAAAACATCTCCAAGTGTATATTCGCCAAGTTCTTGATTTTTAAGGGAAAGTATCACCTTCCCTATCGAATATAGCGTTTGTCCTCTATCTGTTTCATCTCTATGAAAATGTCTTGCTCTTGCAGCTTCGGAAATTCTTCCATCATTATAAATCACATCAACAACATCAAACAATTCTGACTGTGTTTTCTTATCTGAATCATTTAGAATCTGATTTAATTTTACCATATCATGTATGGGAGACCAATATTTATAAAGGTATCGCAATACTTTTTAATTATAGAAAAATGGATTTAAATACACTCCCACATGTGTGGAGCGAATTAGATAGAATCGAACTTGAAAGAATTCCATTTGCAAGAGGAGGTTTTGGAACAGTATATAAAGCAGAAACCCCTAATTTAAAACTTAGATATGCAGTCAAAATTTGCCATCCTAATCAAGAAAGAGATATTTCCAAAGCAAATAATGATTTAGAATCTGAAGCTAAAATTCTATTAGAAGCAAGAAAAAGAGGTTTAGAAGCAATTGTACAAATACATGATTTTGGTCAGATTGGAGATCATGCCGCAATTGCCATGGAATATTTACCCGGCTTTACGCTAAATAGTTTAGTTGAAAAACAAAATAGACTAAAATTAATTCCGAATCCTAGATATTCTTTACTTGCTTCAATTTCAGCATTAAGAGGAATAGCTCAATTACTCAGTATTGGATATCACCATAGAGACATAAGTGCAGACCAATTCAAATGTAGTTCAAACGGACAATATAAAACTTTAGATGTTGGTTGTAGTATTAAAAGTTTCGAGAATGTAGTTACAGGCAAACCAACAAATCTTGCACCAGAAATTTTCGATCCAAACCTAACATTAAGTGATGTTGATAAAGAACTTGCTGATGTCTATGCTTTTGGACTTATGATGCACAAATTATTTTATGGGAGACATCCATTTAAAGACTTATTTGAATTACCAAACCAACATGCAAGAATAAAAAAAAGAATGGAGTCTCCACATCCAACTGAATGTTTGCATGAAACTTCTATCTTTCCACATGTTCCTGAAAACATTAGAAGAGTAATTACAACTACACTTTCTCCTGAACCTAATCAAAGACCAAGAATTCAAAATCTTCTCTCACAATTATATCACATTGCAACAGAAATTAATTTACCTTATGATATTAGAGCAATTGACCAATATAATAGATATTTACGTAAAAGAATAGATGGACATAAAACAAATAGAACTCATAGACTTGGTAGAAGAATTCTAGATACAGACCCCAACCTTGAACCTTTAACAACATTAACAGAAAAAGGCCCAGATGCAACATTTTCTGATTTAGATTACAATGTAGAAACATCTATGCAACCGGAAACTTTTTTAAGATTAGTTCAAAATGCCTTAATAGATAAAAAAAGACAACAAACCGAAAATTTACAAAAAAGAGCAACCACAAGAAAAAATAGGCAAGAAGGAATTGCAAAAAGACATGAAGATGAAACAAGAAGAATTCAAAGTAAAAAAGTGAAAGACTTGTCTGCCATTCTTCAAGAAGCAAAAGAAGAAGGTATCGATTTACATGAGGAGTTTATGACTAATATCCCTAAAATATTATACTAAATTTTATAAAATAATTTTTACTTAAACTTTTATGGCAAAAGAAAAACAGGAAAAAGCTAAATCTGAAAGTAAAAAATCTTCAAAAAAAGAAGACAAAATTCAACAAGTTGAAAAAGAAAGAGATGACTACAAAGAACTCTATATGAGAACTATGGCAGATTTTGACAACTATCGTAAAAGAAAGGAAAAAGAGCTTCAAGAAGCAAGAGATAGAGGAGTTATATCTTTTGTGGAATCAATCCTGCCTGCAATTGATAACTTCGAAATGAGCCTTAAAATGACTGACAATAATGCAATGTTTGTAAAAGGGGTTGAAATGATTCATAAAAACTTAATTGACACACTTAAAGAACACCATTTCGAAGAATTCGAACCACAAACAGGAGAAGCTTTCAACCCTTATTCTCATGATCCAATGCTAATTGAAGATAAAGAGGCTGAGAGTGGAAAAGT
>CAZLRR010000005.1:0-10645 GCA_964562045.1 uncultured Methanosarcinales archaeon | reverse complement strand
CGAAAATAAAGAAGAAGAAAAGTAAAAATAATTAAATTTAATTATTTTTTATAAGAACAAGGCATTTGAGTCTGTAGCGTATTTCTATACGTAAATACTCAAATAACGCAGTTATGATGAAAAAGAATAAATTTAATTAAGAAAATTGAATTTTTCTGGCAATAACTTAAACTCTTCATATAAATCTTTTTCAAATTTAAAATCTAGCATGAAAGAACCATCATATTCATGCAAAATATAAAATGGTGAAATGTTTTTATTTTTCACAAAACCATTATCTGTAAAAAACAAAGATGGACCATATTGTTTTCTTAAAGTCTCAAATTCTAATTCTGTTTCTTTCCCTCGAATTCCTGAAATAATTAAAGATTCCTCAGCGCAATTCCAAATAGTACAACAATAATTCTCACTCAAAACAAACTTGTCTCCAGTTTTAACTTTGACAATATTTAATTCCTTGCCATCTTCTTCAAGATTTTCAATTAAAACTACTCCAAAACCTGACATTACTTCAAAAACACCTGGAAAACTCACATCATTTTTTTTAATTTCAAAAGCGTTAGTTTTATGAAATTCGCTACCTATTTTCCCTGGAAGAACTTGAATCATAAAATAATTAACTTTAGAAGTTTCAAAAAGCAATTTATCAGACTCAAATGAAACATTTTCATAAATAGTATAAATTTCTTTTTTTGTCAAAGCTTTCGGATATAGAGAAAATGTCTCTTCTTTAAAATCTCTAAGAGTTTTTGAAATTATTTTTTTATAAGATACAGAATTTGAAAAAGTAAAAGGATTAAAACTACTAATAATCCCCGAATTCTTAGCCTTCATAAATCCAAACATACTCTAATACAAAAAGTTTAGGTTAAAAAATTTAGTTACTACTTTTAGGGTTTGGAGACAAAAAACCAACCTAAAAAGAAAAATAGCCACAATAATTTACATATCTGGTAAGGCCTTTGCTGGGCGAGATGTATATTTATACACGAGTCCCACAAATAACAAAATCATATATCAAATAACAAGGCTCATTCTCTTTTTAGGTCTCGTTCAACTTCCTTCTCCGCAAGGAAATATCTCTTTTTCTTAGTTCTCTTATTCAAATAATCATCAAGTGAAAGTTTATCTGAGGAATATTTGGATTTTGGTTTCTCATCTGTTTTACTTTTTGAAAACCAACCTTTCTTTGTAGCTTTTTCTTCATGTTCTCTCTCTTTCTTCTCATCGAAAATTCTCTTCTGCTCTTCTTTCTGCTTTTTCAAAGCTTCATTTGTTTTCTTTAACTCAAGTTCTTTCTGCTCCTGAATTTGTCTTTGTCTTTCTAATTTAGCATCAATTGTTGATTGGTAATATTCTCTTGGTTCATTCCAACTTCGAGAATGCTGAGTTTTCTGAAGGTATTCACTAAAAGAATCTTTTGGATAATTTGGTTTTTTATTTCTACTAAAAAGTCCCCCAAAAAAACTTCTCTTTTGAGGAACTTCATCTTTTTTCTTATTCAAAGTTGAAAGTTCAGGATCTGTTGCATATTTCTTTTTAACTCCTTCTTTTTTAGAAAAATCAACACCCTTATAACTTCTAGTTCCCAAATCCTGATATTTCTTTTTTTCAATTAAGCTTCTCTCTCTTGATTCAAGTTTTGCCTGCTGAATTTTTTCTTTATCAAGAGCCTTTTTTCTTTGCTCTCTTTCTTTTCTCAATTGTTCTCTATGTTTAATTAAGTCCTTATCTTTATTTCTTTTAAGAGCAAGCGCACCCCAATCTTTTTTTCCAACCCTAGTTTTTGAATCCTTAGAGTTAGACTTAAAATTCTTTCCAAATAAAATCCAAATAAGTCCGAGTACAAACAAAATAACAAAAATCAAAATTAAAAAATCCCCAAACCCAAAAGAACCTGTTTCCTCTAAAATTACACTTTGGTTAGTTTGGTTAGTCTGATTTTGAATTAGATTTGCATTTACTGGTTCAATTACTTTCTCCTCCATTATTTGTTTACTTAAAACTGGCTCAGAAAAAGAAACAAAATAACTCTCTTCTTTCTCATTTCCAAAATCATCTTTCATGAAAATATTTACTTCATTATAACCCTCATCAAGATTTACTGTAAATTCTTGCCTTTCTGAGTTTGTCTCATTTATAATTTTCTCATCAACAATTTGCCCTGTATTTTTCACTTGAACTTTTAGGTAAATTCCTTTTTCTGTTGTAAATTTAAATGTGAAATTTTCACTTGAGGAATTTGAAACCTCACTCAAACTTGAAGCATACATAATGTTAACTTTTTTTGGTTGCATACTTACAGAGTTTGATTTTACACTATTACCAGCCTTATCAAATACTTCAACATAATAATCATATTCCTCTGGGTAAAAAACTCCATCATCGCTATATTCAAGTTTAGAACCACCATATATTTTTTTACCATCTCTTTTTAAAACATATTCGACATCACTCTCTTCATCTTCGGATTTTTCCCACTCAAGTTCAATTTCTCCATTCTCATTTGCAACAACAGAAAGTTGCGTGCTTGTAGGAGGATTTGTATCAAAAATAAACTCTTTTTCAAAATACTGCCTATAACTATCTTTCTCACAATAAAAATCAAGCTTATGTTCTCCATCATCATTTATTCCTGTTTCAACTTCAGCTTTCCCCGAACTAATTTTAAACTGTTTATTTCTCGCTTCTCCATCAATTGCAATTAAAACACATTTGTTTGCATTTGTTGAAAATTTATAATCTTCATCTTTAAAATATTCTTTAAGTGAGGAAATTGTAACCTTTGATTCTAAAGAAATATCTTTTGAAATAAAATTTTTTGCGTTATCATAAATTGTGAACTCCATAATTCCAGATGAAAAAGGCAAGTTCACATTCTCTTCTTCATTATCACCAGACAAAATTCCAGTTAAATTAAGATTATCCTGACTCAAAACAAAAGATGCTAAATTTTCATCACGAACTTTGAAACTGAATTTTTTATCAGAATTTGGATAAGAAATAATCATAAAACTCTCAATCTCAGGTTTGAAAATATCATCAACTTCAACCATTATTTCTTTTTCTTTTGTGTTTCCTGTTAAGTCTCTTGCTTCAAATACAAAAGTTAATTCCCCAGAATTTGAAACTGAATATTCATAAGTTGTTTTGCCTTTCAAATCAGCAACAAATTCTTTATTTGTTCCTGTTTTTTTATATAGAGAAAAATTTGTAATTTTCTCATTATCATCACTTACACCAAATTCGAAAAGAATTTTCTTAGTATCATTTTTTACTTGAGATTTGTTAATAATAATTTGTGGCGAGATAACATCTAAATAAACTGTTTTTGAAGTATTTTCAATTGTAATTACAACATTTTCAGAAACACCTACGCTTCCATTTGAACTCTCAAACAAATCATGCATCGAAAATTCTCCGCAAAAACCTTTAGCACATTCTTCAAGAATGTAAGTTTTATTTTTCATAACACCTGAAACTGCATAATTTACAATAAAACTACTTGTATTTGGAGCATTTTGAATGTACACTTCAGGTTCTACAAGTGAAAAATATTCTTGAGCTTTTCCTTCTTCATTTAGCACATTAAATCCTGATGCAAAACTCAATCCTGTAATAAAAATCAAAAAAAAACAAATTAAACGCCTTAACATAAATAATTATAATTATATTTCTTTAAAAAGTTATTTTGTTATGTTTAGTGGTTAAAAGAATAAAAATCCAAGAATTCTGAGTTAACAACAACTAAAAATAAATTTTTAAGAAATTTTGATTAGAATGAGGCATTTTAATACGAAGCGTATATTAATACGTAAGCATTAAAATAACGAAATTATAATTAAAATTAATAAAAATTTAAAATTAAAGCATTTTGGAAATAAGAACTTTAATTTTATCTTTTCTATTTCCTAAAACACCACCTTTACCAAATGGCATTTTAATTCCTTTTCTCTCAAATCCACCAATTGGAGGGTGAAGTCTAAAGAATGGTTTCAAATTGTATTTTGGCTCGAAATCTCTTAATTTAAGTTTTCCGTCAAAATATTCTTTTGCAACTTTTGCAGTATCAATTTTAGCTTCTTTTGCGCTAAGTTTTCCAACTACTTCTCCCCTTTTATCAAGCATTTCTTTGAAAAAAGCTTCATCAATGCTACCAAAAGTAACATAATCTTTAACTTTTTCAATCATACCTTTATTTTCAGGAGTTGCATCTACAACAACAGCAGCATGTTTCTGGTGAAGTCTTAGATAGTCAAGAGTCTTTTTAACATCAGGATGCAAATCGTGCATACCTCGAATCATTACAACAACAAATTTTTCATTACTCATCTTTACTTCCCTCCTTAATACCTCTGCCTGCCATTACGTCAGGTTTTAGTCTTGTAGACTGGAGTTTTTTAAGTGCTTCTCTTGCAGCTTTCATAAGATTCATTTTATTTTTAACACTCCCTTCACATCTAGACCAAACATCTTTGATTCCAACAAGCTGAAGCATTTTTTTAAGTTCTCCTTCTGCAACTAAACCTGTACCTTTAGGTGCAGGCATTAGCCTTACAGTAACTGAACCGGATTTTCCTTCAACAGCAAATGGAATTGAGTGAGCAGTTCCACAAAAACAACCCCAATCACCGCAACCTCTTCGAATAACAATCAAATCAGTTTTAGCTTTTTTTATTGCTTTTTCTCTGGAAGGAACTGTTTCTCTTGCTTTACCAAAACCAAGACCAACAACTCCGTCTCTATTACCAGAAAGAACAACCATGGAGAAACTCATTTTAGAACCTTCTTCAGTAATTTTCTGAGTTGCTTTGGAAGATTTTCTCTTACCTCCTCCGAACTTTCCTTTAGCTTGACCTACATTAACAAACTCTGTTTCTAATCCAGGCACAAGTTTTTCCGTGATTTCAGGTTCTAAAATTTTTTGACCAGACAAGATAACATCATCAATAGATGAATATTTTCCTGCAACCACGTCTTTTCCAAGCTGCGTTTTAGGTACCCAAACCACTTCTTCAACTTCTCGAGAGGGTTCAGGTCTTCTTCTTTCTCTTTGTCTATAATCTCTTCTATCTGCCATTTTTATTTAATTGCCTCAACTGATTTTTTAACTTTTTCAATTACTTTTGCGGCATCTTTTGCACTCAAATGAGCTCCTGAGAGTCTTTCTTCAGATGGGAAAACATCTTCAGATACTCTTACATTAACTCCTGAATCCTTAATTCCTTTAACTGTTGCATATAATCTTCCACCATAAAAAGACTGTTGCAGACCCAAATCAACGATAACATCGCCTTTGAATTTTTTAGCAAGCAGTTTCTTTCCAGCCAAAAGACCAGTTAAATATGCACCAACAAGATTACCTCTATTAAGAGTGTAACCAAGCTTTGTAAGTTCGTTTGTTTTAGCACTAGTTAGGATTTTATCTCCCTGAGGTGCAAAGTCAACAAATTGAACTAACATATTATTATTGGAAGCCCTAATTACTGCCCTAGTCTGTTTGCTTTTTAAAAGTTTAAGTCTTTGCAAATAATCAGTTAAACCTCTAATTCTTCTATTGAATCTGAAAATTCTATTCTTATTCTTATTTTTTACCATCTTTGCTTACCTCCACTAATAGGTTGTTTTGCTGAATATACAAAGACAAGTGCCTTTTATTTCTGAAAAAGTTACCTCCAGACTTTCGGTATAGGTCCCTATAAACCTTTCCTTCAAGTCTATTCTTATCTTTTAATTGTTTTAGATAAGCTCTCAATGCACGAATTTTAATCATCCATTTATCTTTTTCATTAAATCTTGCATTAGCAGTACCTTTTCTACTACCATGTCCTTGTCTTCTACCTTTTTTCTTCTGAGAAGCAATATTGTTTGCCCTTGTTCTTGCAATACCTTTCTTAGGTACCTTAGTAATAATTTTATCTGCTACAAGTTCTCTTGCTGCTTCTCTTGAAATAAGTTCTGAAACTGCTTTTTTACTGTCTGCATCTTTTGCATTAATTTTAACTCTACTAGGTGAAACACCAAGAGCCCTACCTGCAAGTTTCTTTTGCGCTTTCAGATTCATTCTTTCTTACCTCCATCTTTTGAAGCTTCTTTTTTCTCTTCTACATTCTCTTCTGTTTTTGGAGTTTGTTTCTTTTCTGCTTCTTTAGTTTCCTTTTTAGCAGATTTCTCAGCCTTCTTAGGAGTTTTAGTTAATGCTTTGATTGTATCATCAATGTTTTTAACATTTGCAATATCAATTGATTTCGATTTTGCTTCTTTTAGGATTTCAATCTTTTTTCTGTTACCAACAGTCCCTGAAATCACTGCAATTTTATCTTTGGAATCAACTTTTGCAAGATCACTAACATTTGAAACAAGAACTTCCAGAAGACCATCTTTGTTCATTCCTTTAATTGCACTAGGCGAACTATATCCATGTTTAATCATACCGATATGACCTTTTCTGTTTCTTCTATCTTTGTTTCCTTTACCTTTAGGTCTTCTCCATTTTTCATCATTTGCAAATTTAGCATACTGATTAGCCTGAACTCTTTTATATGTAGGTTTTCTGGATTTAACCTGTTTTCTTTCTTCAACTAGTTTTGTATTAGCTGCCATTTTAGTTACTTCCCTCCGTGTAAACTCTGTGCGGTTTTGCAGTGATATAAATACCATCCTGAATAACCCTCCTGTCAAGATGATTAATTCTAGTTAGTTGCTCAATCATTGCTGCCATCTGCCCAGTTCTTTCCTTATCAATGCCTGTAATAGTAATATCTTTACCTTTAATTTCAACTTTCACATCAGGATAAACTTTGCAAGTTCTTGGAACTTTTTCTCCCAACAAGTTTTTTACAGTAAATACATCTCCTTTCAGCTCAACTGTGACTGGGAATTTAGCATAAACAACAGCAAGTTTGTAAGTGAAACCTTCAGTTACACCTTTTACAAGATTCTTAATGTGGGCTTCATATGTAAACATATTTTTCCTTTTATTTTTATCAAATTTCTCTGTTGAAATAACAACTTCATCCCCTTCAACTTTGAAACTGATTCCTGGATATCTAAGTTTTTTTGAAACAGAACCTTTTGGACCTTCAATAGTAATAACGCCACCCTCATAAATTGCTTTAGTGCCAGATAATGGAACACTAAGGCTTAGGGGTTTCCATACTTTTTTGTTTTCAATTTTGGCCATTTTAACTATTTTAGTAACAATAAGCTACCAAACTACCTCCAATATGTTCTTCTTTTGCCTTTTTCTGAGTTAGAATACCTTTATTTGTTGTTAAAATAAGGATTCCAAAATCTTTAGCTGGCAAAAATTTTTTTTCAAAACTTTCAAGGTCAGTAAATTTTACAGGATAACGAGGCTTGATAACACCACACTCATTAATTGTTCCTAGCAAATTCACTTCAATTAGTCCTTGCCTTCCGTCTTCTTTTATTTCAAAAGAACCAATATAGCCGTTCTCATGAAGCACCTTTAGAAGATTTCTCAATAATTTGGAGTTTCTTAAGGTAACTTTTTTGTTTAAAGCTTTAACAGCATTATTGATTTTTGAAAATGCATCTGCAATTGAATCATTAAGTACCATTTTTAATTTAATTTCTTGAACCCCAATTTTTTAGCATTTAGCCTGAAACATCTTCTACAGACGTGTAACCCTGCTTTTCCAATATGAGCTCGAGTTGAGCCGCAAATTCCACATTTACTCTCAATTCTGCCCGCAGGTCTTTCTTTTGGTTTATTATGTTTTTGAACTTTTTCCCATTTAGCTGGTTTGTGTTCAAGTTGTACATAAACTTTTGAATAATCTTTGGATGTCATTTTACTGCACACTCACCCCGAAATTTTTTGTCATGTAATCCACAACTTCTTCTTTCTTGATTCTGTGTCTTTGTGGAACTTTTCCTTTGTATAGACTTCTTCTTTTAATTCTAAATCCTGCTCTGATGAATGTTGCCATTACTTCGAATCCCATAATACCAATATCTGCATCATATTTAATTCCGTTCAAGTCTAGATATTCGTGAAAACCGATTGAAAAGTTACCATTTGTATCGATAGATTTAGGGTTGAATTTCTTTCCTTTGGAATCAAGAACCCATTTTAGGAACTTTGCTGCATCTTCTCCTCTAAGAGTTACTTTGTAACCGATTGGAAGGCCAGGTCTAATCTGCCATGTAGCAAGTCTTCTTTTTGCAACATTTTTTACAGGAGTTTTTCCAGTTAATTTGATTAGAAGTTTTTCTGCTTTAACCATACCTTGTTTATCGTTACCTACACAAATGTTTACAGTAACTTTTTCAAGTTTTGGAATAATCATAGGGTTTTCACCTGCAGCTTTTTTTGCAACTTTTTTTGTTGTTTTCTTTTCTGCTGCCATTTTAGTCAAACCTCTTCAAATCTTCTTTTTTAGTTCCTACAACAAAACAGTAATCTTTTGCAGTAGTCTGAATCTGCCCTTCAATTTCAAGTCCAACATTGTCTCTAGTTAATCCGTTGTAGTTTGCAAATGACTTAATTACTCCGAATTTACCTTTGTAATTACCATCAAAAACATATGCAACATTCCCTTCTTTTAGAGGTAAAACACCAGAAACTTTCTTTTTATCAAAATCAAAAATAATTGTATCTCCAGTATTTAGTTGTTTGAACGTTTTTTCATCAACTAAGAGGTTATGTCCACTCATAAAGTTAATCTGGTATTTCTTTGCAGAGAGAACTGTTTTCTTAGTAACTTTTTCATAGATGTTTGAATCTTTTACATCAATTGTTCTAAATCTTCCTTTCTCGTTGAAAAGAATTGTGAACTTCTGTGACGTTTTTGGAATCTCTACAACATCAAAGATACCTACAGGAAATTTAGCATCTTCTACTTTTTTGCCATTTACTTTAACTTCTTCATGATTTACAATGTATTTTGCTTCTTTTGTTGTATGAGCAATTTGTAATACATCTCTTAATAATACCTGCATTGGAACTACATATTCTCTTTTGTATGAACCAGCATTAGGCTTTGCTACAAATTGGATGTTTTTTCTTTTTACAGGCCATGAAGCAGGCATAGAATGTCTTTTTAAGTGTAATTTAACCATTTTATTTCTTTGCCTCCTTTAATTTTTTTAGTTTGTCAGCTCTTGCTTTGTCAGACAAATCAAGTTTTGTGATTACAACGTTTGATGCATGAATAGGATAAAGACTATCACTTCCATCAACTCTTTTTACAGCTGCACCTTCAACGTGAATAAATTTTCTTGCTAAAGATACTTTTGTAACTTTACCGGATTTACCTTTAAATTGTCCAGTTTCAATTTTTACATAGTCTCCTGTTCTAACAGGAACTGATCTTACGCCATGCTCTTTTCTAAGTTCTTTGGATAGAGGGGCAGACATCATTTTGTGTTTGATGCTTAGTGGCGCATTAATTGAGTATTTCTTTTGTTTTGAAGGATTACTTGAAGCCTTCCATGCTTTTGAAAATCTTTTTGCCACCATTTTTACATCACCGAATTAGCAATTCTTGCTACTTGAGGGAACCTTTCAGCAACTTCTTTTGCAATCGCACCTTTTACGATTGTACCTTTAGGAGCTCCAGATTTTTCCTCTTTGATAACTACAACACCATTGGATTCAAACTTTATAGTCATACCATCTGGTCTTTTATATTCCTGTTTTTGTCTAACTACAACAGCTTTAACCACTGTGTGTTTCATTTCAGGATTACCTTTTGTAACGTGAGCAGTTACTAAATCACCAACACATGCACATTCAAGCTGTCTTTTTACAGTTTTGTATCCTTTAACTCCGATAATTCTTACTTCTTTTGCACCGGAATTGTCAACAGTTTGAACTCTTGCACCAATTGGAAGGCCTCTAGAATTATTTCTTTTTACAGCTTTCATTCTTTTATTACCTCCACAATTGCAAAGTGTTTCCTCTTGGAAATTGGTCTTGTTTCACCAATTTTTACTTTGTCACCTTTTTTAGCCTTGATACAATCAGGATTGTGAGCCAGAACAGAAGATTTTGTTTTAAGATATCTTGAGAATTTAGGATCTAAAACCATATTTTCCCATTCAACCTTTACAGTTCTGTCCATGGAATCAGAAACTACAATTCCTTCGAAAATTTTACCTCTAACAGCAATACTTCCGTGGAATGGACATTTCTCGTCTCCACATGCATCTTTAGGTTTAAATTCTAGGTTATAACCAACATTTGCTTTCATTTTCAATTAAAAGTCAGACAGAAAGTCTTTCTTTCCGCCATTTTTACGTTTCCTTAAGTTTGTAAATGGTTAGATTTACGAAGTTACTTGCTTAGGCGAGCCCAAGTAGTATAACTTAAGTAATAAAAAAGAATAATATAGGGTTTATAAAGATTAGGGTTTGTAGAGACTAGAGATTGGAGACTAGAGTTAGTAAATGTAGATTATGGAAAAATTCATTACGAAAGTTATGCGTTTTTTAGGAATTTGAATTTATCTCTTACTTTTAAGGCCTCGAGAGCGCGAGCTGACCAAAATTTATTTTAGTTAAATCAGGAAATTTTGGTTAGGGAGAAGTGGGAGGCAACTTAAAAGTTGGCAAGAATATAGGTTATAACATCTCAAAGATTAGGATTTTAATTCTAACATTGGCTAGCAAAAACGAA
>CAZLRR010000004.1:39534-46026 GCA_964562045.1 uncultured Methanosarcinales archaeon | reverse complement strand
CTGAGGTTTATGATGTTTGGCAGTGTAGAGTTACTCCTTTTAGTTATTTTACTGCAGGTTTAACTTACTCCTCTAATAATATTACTATTATTGATGCTCCTAAAATCTCCAACTTATTACTTAATGCCACTTCTCAGAATAATTTGACAACTGATGATTTAACTTGTAATTATGATTTAAACGGAAGTGCTACAACTGCTGCAATTAATTGGTACAAGGATTCAGAACCTATCATGGCTTTTTATATGCCTATGGAAGGAAATGAAATTAATGCTTTAAAAGATTATTCTGGTAATGGAATAGAAATAATTAATGAGAATGTTTCTTGGAATTCTACTTGGGGATATGATGGCAATGGTAGTTTCCATTTCACAAATGAAACAAAGATGTCTACAAATGGAACTGGCCCTGAGGTTTCTGGAGATTTTACCGTTACTTTTTGGCTTAAAACGAATAATTTTACAGATACTAAACAAAGCATGGTTTTAATGGATTCTACTTGGTCTACAAAAGAGGGGTGGGGATTTTTAGATGATGGACAATGGTATAATGTTTTCACTTTCAGAATTATGGGTTCGGGAGGTCATGATGACATGAGAGTTTCTAGGTCTGTGGTAAATGATAATAGTTGGCATTTCGTTGTGGGGAGGCTTACTGAAAGAACAGGAGAATTAATTGTTGATAATGTTGTTAGAGATAGCAGTACATCTGTGAATTTTGATCCTGATGCAGGAGATTTGGATATAGGTTCAGATGGTTCTAATAGTTATTTTGATGGATATCTTGATGACATCAGAGTTTACAATTATAGTTTAAGTGATGAACAAATTACTGCACTTTATGAGTCAAAAGCTGATGTTATAAAATCTTCAGAAACTGAAATTGGTGAAGTTTGGCAGTGTAGGGTTACTCCATTTGACTTAGAGAAAGCAGGAAAGACTTACATTTCAAATAACATAACTATAGAGGGAGCAAATCTTTATCTTAGGTTAACTGGAAAAAATGAAGATTATGGTTCTTTCCTCTCTTATAATATTAATTTATCTAATCTGCAGTCTAATCCTACTCCTGAAAATCAATATGTTAAATTTTATATGTATGTGCCAAATGATTATGATATAATTTCAAACTTTAGCTTTTCAACATCAAGCTATTATACAACAACTTATGAAAATATGTCTCTTCCGGGAGGAAAAATTTACCAATTTACAATTGAAGGGATTACTGCCCAAAATTCTTCTCTTGACTCTTTCGAGGGAATTTCCAATTCAGATAATGCCTGGAGTTTGGATTTTAATTTTACGGGGGGACTTCCACAAAATATTTTGCTGGGCATGGATCCTGAAAAATAAACGTAATTGATTAGGTTTTGGTAAAAATAAAGATTTTAATATATTTAGTTCCCCAAACCTTTCCAAAAACTTCGTTTTTGCTAGCCATTTATACAATTAAAATCTCTATTTCTTTTTGAACCTAATCAATTACGAATAAATAAAATAGTTTCACTTTTCTGTAACAGATTATATTTATAAATTCATTATGTAATTATTATATTATGGATTATAGGAAGTTTATTATTTTCTTGTTTGTGGGACTTTTTTTAACTTCGGGAGCTAATGCGTTTGTTGAAGCTTTTTCTCAATTCGACACGACATATACACTTAATTTTGATAACACGTTAACAGTTGAAAAAAATCTCAAGTTGCAAAATATTCATGATCAGGCAATTATCCCGGGACAAGTTGAATTTAAGATAGTTGATAAGCAGGCGGAGTTTAATAATAATTTTAAGTTAGAGGATTATAAAGCTACAAACAGATATGGAGAAGAAATCAGGAGCAGAGTTATTAATACGAACGAAGGTGTAATTATTATTCTTGAAATTGTAACTCCTGTTTTGCCCGGTTTTGAATCAGTTATTGATTTGGAGTATAATTTGTCATATGATCCAAAAGGTATTCTTTTCAAAAGCTTGGAAATTCCGCTGAATGAAAAATTAACTATCGCTAAATTAAATGGAGGTAAAGTTAAATTAAATTTGCCTGAAAATAGACATCTTACTTTTTTAGGATATAAAGATGAGAGTACAATTGTGAGTGAAAATTCAATTGAATGGAATATTGGGTCAAAAGATGTTCCGGAGACTGTTCAGTTTGAATATTCAAGGCTTCCCGTTTCTTTTGGGGGGATTAGGGGTTCACTAGTTTTCTGGTCTGTGATTAATTTGTTGCTGATTTTAGTTTTGGCTTTGCAGATAAGAAGGATTCTAAAGAACAAAAAATAAGGGGTTTGTCATTTTCACAATTTTCAAATTTTTTATCCCAAAATTTTCTTTTTTTAAACTTTTTGTCTATTTTTATTGTCAACCAATTAAGTTTTTAGAAAAGGCGTGAGTTTCTATTCTCTAATGACGACAAAAAATTATAATTGCTTTTGGCAGGAGTATTTTTATATGGAATTTAATAAAGGTGTAAAATGGTTTATTTATACTCTTGCGGCATTGTTTTTGAGTATGAATTTTGCATATGCAGCTACAAATGTTATTGATGTAACGGTAACTGAGAATGTATATGAGGAGGTAATGTATAATCCTCTTAAGGCGGGAACTGGGCTATGGTATGATTCTAATGAAAACCAGAGTGTTTATCTCCTGAATGGAACTATTTTAGTTGAAAATAATCATGCAACTGATGCAGTTTATGCAATTAATCTTACATTTGATAATGTGGACTACGTAAGTAATGTGGTTCATGCTTCAGGTTATAATGCAACTATTTCTCTTGGTGCATCTTCTTTGAATGTATTCATTCCTGAGATTGCAGCAGGCGGAAATTCTATCGTTACGTATGATATTGATAATACTAGTGTAAAACCTCCTTTAAATTTTACAACAAGTTACTCTGGAAATAAAGTTTTCGCAGGACAAGATTTTGATGTGACTGATGTGGTTGAAAATAATCTGAATGGTTCTTATCCTGTGACATGTATTTATGATATTAATATTACGCAGAATGCAATGACTGCAAATGTGAGTGGCGTATTTTCAAATTTTACATTTATTTCTCCAATTACGGGTTCTGATTCTGGAAACGCTTCTATGAGTGCAGATAATAGGACTGTTTATTGGGATACATTAAATAATGCTTGTTTGACAACTGGCACCCCAGAAGATATTTCTTATGGTGTTCAGTCTCCTGCAGATATTAGTATTGCTGCTGATTATGGTTTTACAAACACTACAATTGCATATAAATTAAATACTACTGCATCTTTATTGAGTTTAACTGGGATTACTGCAGTTGGTGATGTTGAATTGACATTTGATAAAAAGATTAATGAATCTTTGGCTGGAGATAATGCAACTTGGGAAGTTTATGGAAATATTTCTAGCGATTCAGATATTACTGTAAATATTACTGAAGTTACATTCTGGGTAAGTGTTAGAGATGGAACAGGTACAGGTTTTACAAATCCAAGTATTATTGATAATGATACAATTGATGGAAGTTCTCTTACAACAACATACAACCCAGGTGTTGCTTTAAACAATACTTTGGCTGAATGGTCAAGTACATCTAATCCATGGTATTTTAATTATACATATTCCTCTTCACCTATTGTGTGGATGGATCTTGAAAATAATATTATTGATGACGGAATTCAGTTAACTAACAGGTCAATCACTTATGGGAATAATACAATCTACATTAAAGAAATTTATGTTGTGACAGGTTACTGGATTGAAATTTCAAAAAACATTACTAGAATTAACAATGATACATATAACATTTTGATTACTGTTATGAACCTTGGTAATTCGCCAACCCCAAGTAATCAGGTTGTACAGGTTTACAATTTCCTGCCAAATACATTTAGTCTTGTAAGTCCTTTTGTGTATTCAAGTTCATCATGGTATGATTCTGTAAGTGCTAATGAAACATTGAATGATCCTATTTATAATGGTACAATGTATCAGTTTGGTATTCTTGCAGATACTAACCCTTACAATGCATCTCTTGCTGCTTGGGATGGTGGAAGTAATGCAAATAACACATGGACAGTAACATTTAATGTTACTGGTGAGGGGGAGTTTGATTATGAAGACTTATTCCTAACAGGTGTGGATCCATTGCATGTAAATGATGTGGGTTCAACTAAAACTTTAACTTCAAGCGGTATTTATGGTGTTGTTTCTGCTAAAGCAGAATACTTACTTGTGGTTGCTGCAGTAGTTTTAGGTTTGGGAGCCCTATTAATCTAAAATTCTTTTTCTTTCTTACTTTGAAATTATGACAAACCTTTTTTAGTATATTTTTTAAATTATAATTATTATGAAAAATAAACAGGCAGATCTTTCAACACTTTTTAATTTGATGAGTGTTTTTCCTTTGTTATTTTCTTTAGTTGGTTTGTATGTTTTGTATTTGTTTTTTATTGAGGAATTTTCTAGGGGGTTTATAGTTATGCTCGCTTCTTTTGTTTTGTATGTTATTTATAATGTTTTGATTAATATTTTTCAAACTACAACTTTGTTTAATGAGTATTTGGAGGATTTGGGAGGTTTTTTGTTATTTGGAGTAACTTTAATGGTTTTTGGTATGATGTTTTATAGTGGGGATTTTCTGCTTGTGTTATCTGTTTTCTTTTTTAGTGTTTGTACTTCTCTTGCCTTGGCTAGAAATTGGGTTTTGAAAGTGAAGAATTCTGTGGGCTGGCCAGTTGCGTTAAATGGGCTGATTTTTCCATTGATTTATTACTTTTATATTTTTTATTTAGATGTATTGGGAAAATCTATTTTTATTATTTATTTTATGTTAGTTGGTTTGTTTTCTATTTCTCGAATTAATTTTTTGGGTTATAATGAAATAGTTGATGGAAAAGAATTCGTTTATAATAGGGAAGACAAAAATTTATCTAAAAAGAAAAATGAAAATAATATAAAAAACAAAAAAATGACAGAAGAAAATCTTCCGAAGGAAAAAGAGATAGGTAAAAAACTTGATGCGCTTCTTTCTAGATTGAAAGGTAATTCAAATAATTTTAATAATCCGCAACAGGCATCAAACGAGAAGCAGAAAGGGCCAGAAATTGTTTCTGAAGAAAAAGTTGAAGTTGAAAAGAATTCAAATTCCGAACCTAATGAGTTTGAGGAGATTGATGTTAGTAGTATGAAAGAGAATAAGGAAAATCAGGGAGTTGATTATCTCGATCCGAAAAATTTTCATAAACTAACTGGTGATAAACCTGAGGGTTCTGAAAATGAAAAAGAAATTGAGAAGAAAGTAGAAGGGCGTCAAAAGGAAGAGGGCGAGTTTGATTATCATAAATTTGATGACGTGCAAAAGAAGAAACATGATTATCTCAAAGACCTAATAGGAGATTAAAAATATTTGATAATTTTTTCTATTTCGGCGTTATTTGGTTCTTTATGTATAAATATACACTGCAGAACCAAATGCCTTGAACTAGTAAAACTTTTCTAAATATTTTTTTCTTGGTTTTCTTTTGCAGTGTTTTTATAAATTGTTGTGTGTTTGTTTTGTTATGGGAAAAGAGTATGTCTATAAACTTCAAAATGGAAGAATGCTTACAAAACTTGAGTTTATTAAGTATTTTGAGGATAAGGTTTTTAAGACTATTCGTAAGTTCGAGCTTTTAAATTTTGAGGATAAAATCGTTGTAGCGGTCTCTGGCGGAAAAGATTCAATTACTGCGCTTTATTTGATGCAAAAGTATATGAAACGAAAAAGTTTACATCATAATCTTAAAGCTCTTGCAATTGATGAAGGAATAGAAAATTATAGAGAACATACGTTGAAGTTTTTGGAGAAGTTTTGTTCTGATTTGGATGTTGAACTGACAATTTTAACGTATAAAGATTTATTTGGGAAAACTTTAGATGAGAGTGTTAAGAAGTTAAAGGGTAGCAGTGTTTCTCCATGTAATATTTGCGGTACTTTTAGGCGTTCAGCGCTTAATGTTGGTGCGAGAAAACTGGGGGCTACAAAATTAGTTACTGGACATAATTTAGATGATGAGGGGCAGTCTGTTCTTTTGAATGTGTTTAAGAATAATTATAAAATCCTTGCAAGACTGGGACCAAATAATGGAGTTGTCGGTGATGAGAAGTTTGTTCCTAGAATTAAACCGCTTTATATGTGCACAGAAAAAGAAGTTAGACTTTATACGATTTTGAAAGGTTTTGATGTTGGATATGATGAATGTCCTTATTCTCGTGGTTCTTTTAGAAGGGATTTGCAGGAGATGATGAATAAATTAGAAGACGAACACACAGGAATAAAACATTCTTTAGTTAATTTTTATTTAGAAGTTCAAGATTCACTGAAAGGCAAATTTTTAGACGAAGAAGGCAGTTTAGTAACACATTGTACAAAATGTGGCGAACCTTCTCAAAAGAAAGTCTGTAATACTTGCGAGATGAGAGAATTTGTTAATAATTAATAATTTTTTGGTCCATGCTTTTTTACAAAA
>CAZLRR010000004.1:36459-39434 GCA_964562045.1 uncultured Methanosarcinales archaeon | reverse complement strand
CGAACGAATATCAATTAGTATTTTTGTCGAAAAAAGGTGGTGTTGGGATGAGAGAATTTGTTAATAATTAATAATTTTTTGGTCCATGCTTTTTTACAAAAATCCTACTGAGTGAGTCCTCAACTTAGATGGGACGAACGAATATCAATTAGTATTTTTGTCGAAAAAAGGTGGTGTTGGGATGAGAGATTTTGTTAATAAGAAATAAAAAGTTTAATATTAAGAGTTTATAATTTGCTTGAATCAAGTCTTGTGAAGTTCTCTTTTAAATCAAGCTGGGCAATATCGAATCTTTCAACGTTATACTCATCTCCAAGTGTTTCCTTAAAAGCTTTAAGACCTAATTTTATAGCTTCTTTATTAGAAAGTGATTCTTTGTATTCTTTTTCAAGAATTTCATTGATTTTTTCGCCTAGTTGCCCTGTCGCTCTTGCTAAAAACTTCATATAAATTCCTGATGGAGTTGTCATAAATAAAACTGGTTTATCATTTTCGATTCCTCCAACTAAAAGACTTACTCCGAAAGGTCTTAATCCTCCTGCTTGAGAATAGTACTGCTGAATGTTTGCAATATTTTTAACTAGAGACAATACATCAATTGGTGTATCGTATTTAACTCTGTGTTCTTGCGCATTTACTTGTGCTTGTTCAATTAGTCTTCTTCCATCAGACATAACTCCTGCTCCTGTAATTGCTATATGGTTATCGATTTCGAAAACTTTTCTAAAAGAATCTTTCACTAAAAGTTTTGATGCGATTTTCCTATCTCCAATAAAGACAATTCCTTCTTTAGTTGTCATTGCCAAAACACTTGAACCCAGTTTTACTGCTTTTTCTGCATATTCTACTTGGAGAAGTAATCCGTCAGGTGAAAACATACCCACGGTTCTATCATATCCCATTTCTTGGTGTTGTTTAATTGTATCCATAATTTATATTATAATGTATTCTTTTTAAACTTTTTTGTGAATTTTAGTTGTTTCTACTAAGAGTTAAGAAAAAATCCCAAAACTTATAAAGAGAATTATTTTTCTCATTTCTGGTTAATTATGGATGGAGATTTGATTGAGACTGAAATTTGTGGTGCAGATAGTAAAGAATTTTATGAAATACTAATCCGGGAGGCATTAGCTTCTGGTTTAGGTGGTGATGAGTTAAGAAATTACATTACTAAATTGGAGGGGTGTTTGGAAGATAAAACATTGGTTTGTTGTGCCCAGGATTCTAGACCATTGGAAGTTACTAATTATAATTTTCCTGAAATCTCTGCAAGAACTATGACTCCTTTAGAGTTTTTATGTTTCAAAGAAGATAGATTCAATTTACATGTAAATGATTTTCCTGTTTTATTTGCAACTGGATATATGTTTCAACCGCAGGAAATAGATGGCCAGATTTACGCCGTATTTCTTAAGCTAAATCCGAGAGATTGAAAATAACAAACTTTAAAAACTATTTTTAATTTCCTTTTTATAAACCAAAGGGTGGAAAAATTTAAATGGCCTTATTAATGCTTGTAATTTCGATATTATTAATTGTTATATTAAGTGGACTTATTTCTGGGAGTGAAGCGGCAATCTTGTCGATTAGTTATACAAAAACTAAAGAAATTTCTAAAACTGCGCGGCTTAAATCTACATATAGAAAAGCCAAAAGACTTGTTAGAGTTAAAGAAAATCTGAGAACTTACATTACAACCATTGTTATTTTAAATAACATTGTAAATATTGTAGGTTCAATTTATGTGGGAATATTGGCAGCAAATATGTTTCCAGGTAACGAAATAGTAGTTGGACTAATTTCGGGGATATTGACTTTCTTGATAATTATGTTTGCTGAAATTTTACCTAAAGTAATTGGAGAAAAGTTTGCAAAAACAATATCATTAAATATTGCTGGTCCTTTAATTTTTTTTACAGTTATTTTAAAACCTATTGTATGGTTTTTCACTGGTTTTACTTCTATTCTTGTAAAAGAAAAAGATGATGAAGAAAGTCTAGTGTCTGAAGGAGAAATTCGTGAAATGGCACACCTTGGATTTAAAGAAGGTTCAATTAATTCGTATGAGAGGTATGTAATTAATAATGTTTTCAAAATGAACGATATTGAAGCTTATAATATTATGATTCCTAAAAGCGAAGTAGTTTGCATTAAATATGAAGATACTATTGATGATATTGTAAAAGTAATTGAAAGTACAGGGTTTACAAGATTTCCAGTTCTAAATGCTATGGGTGAAATTATAGGGCTTATTAATGCAAAAGATTTATTTAGGTATCATGGAAAAGAAGAAGGATTTTCAGTCTCAAAAATAATGAGGCCTGTTCTTTATGCTCCTGAATCTATGAAAATCTTTACTCTGGAACAAAAATTAAAGGTAAATAGAACTCATATGGCAATAATTGTAAATGAGCATGGAGATTTTACGGGAATTGTTGCTTTAGAAGATATTATTGAAGAACTTTTAGGAGATATTGAAGATGAGTTCGATAAAGAAGAGGAATCCATTAAAAAAATCTCGGAGAAGAAGTATCATGTGAAAGCAAATATTGAAATTTCTGAATTAAATGACATGTTTAATCTGGGTCTTAGAGATCTTGATGAGGAAGATTATTCTACAATAAATGGGTTTTTAATTTCAAAATTAGATAGAATACCTAAAGTTAATGATACATATAGGCTTGGCGAGACTGCAAAGTTTAGAGTAATTAAAGCAAATAAGAAGAAAGTTTTAGAAGTAGAACTTTACCTTTATAGCAAATAAATTTTCAAATATCTACAGATTTTTTCAAAATTTTAATAAAAAAGATTTTAAATATATAAATCCATATATTAAATCCCTGTCTATTGGGTTTAAGATACCTTCCATTCACTTGCTTTGTCCCATGGTATTTCTATGGGGTAAACATTCTATCTATGGCATTATTTCTCTTTTGGATATGAAAATATGCAAAAAAACTCTTTAAAAGGAAAAA
>CAZLRR010000004.1:32205-36359 GCA_964562045.1 uncultured Methanosarcinales archaeon | reverse complement strand
CATTATTTCTCTTTTGGATATGAAAATATGCAAAAAAACTCTTTAAAAGGAAAAAGTATTAAGTTTTCAAAACATAAGCTCTTGTTTGTATGACTATATTTTAATAATTTATCCCATTCATATTTATTTTTTCAAAATTTGCTACCTAAAATTTATATAAATAGATTGCTTATCTAAGGTAAGTTCCTGAAAAGGATGATTTGCTAAAATGGTTAATGATTTGATATCTGGAGGCTACCCTGTAATAGATTCCGAAAGAGAGCATAGGATAGAGAGTGATGTTTTTAATAGGGATGAGACCACACACAATCTTGCTGAGCAGGAATTTATTTCAAGATTATTTGCTTTTTATGTCCGTGCAAAAGATGAAACTCGAATTGGTCCAGTAATATTAACTAGTGAAGATTTGGAAGAGATTATCTCAGACTCAACAAAAAAATTAAGAGAAATTAAACCAGATTCTCCACTTGTAGAAAAATTAGGGATTACTTTTAGGAATTTTGCTAATAATTATATGAGGCGCTGGGAAAATTATCCTGGAGGTTTAAAAGGTTATGCATTTTCTCATCAAACTTTGGAATATATACATGCAGAACAAGAAGAAATATTTCCTGATGATGAAGGAAATCCTCGCTATGGGCTTCCACAAGAAACAACAACTATTATTTGTGGTTTTGATGATTGTGTAGGTCCAGAGGAATATATTCCTACGGACGATTACACTGCAATTGCTGATGATGAAATTAGAGAAATTCTAGGAAGACAAATAGACCGTTATGCTCCAACTCAGCCTCATACTCCTAGGTATTCTTCGGTTAAAGAAGAAGAAACGTTTGTTGAAAAAGGTTTAGTTAGAAACTCATAATTTAAATCTATATGCTTTTTTCAGATATTCTTTAGCCATTCTATGTGTGTTGAAATAACTTCCACTATATCCTATTGAGAGTTTCATTTCATTAATCCAACTTGATTTATCTGAAGAAAAGTATTTCGGGATAATTTTATATTCAAGAGTTGTTATAAAATCCGTATAATCTGTAATTGGATATCCGCCACCATTCATTTCAAAAGCTTCAATTGCCCAACCATCAAGTCTTGAAAAGTGCAAACAACCATTTGTAGCTGCTTTCATTCCTGAGGTTCCACTAGCTTCATTAAACGGAATTGGAGTATTAAGCCACAAATCACAACCCGCAACCATAAGTTTTGCCATTGAAATATTATAATCTTCCAAAAAAGCAATAGAAATATCATCAGATAAACTCTTTGCTTTCTCAATAACTCTTCGCATAATATTTTTTCCTAACTCGTCTCTTCTATGCGCTTTTCCTGCAAAAACAAATTGAACTTTTTTACCAATACGTTTTAAGTTATCAATGTTTGAAAAAATTAGTTCAGCATCTTTATATCCAATAAAACGCCTAGCAAAACCGATTGTTACTTTTTCTTCGTCAAAAGTTGTTGGCACGACATTATTTTTATTTACATAATCAATAAAATCTTTTTTTGCAAATTTATGCGCTTTGAAAATTTCAGAGTTTGGAACTTTAAAAATTTCTACAAGTTTTGTTGAATCTTCTCTCCATCCAGGAATATACCTATCAAAAACATCAGCCATATATTTTGAAGTCCAAGTTTGAGAGTGAATCCCATTAGTAATATAATCTATAGTGTAATCTGGAAACATCTCTTTAGTTACTTCGCCATGTTTTCGCGAAACTGCATTGATATAGTCGCTAAAACTCATCGCAAGTTTTGTTGTGTTTAATTCGTGTTCTCCAGCAAGTTGTTTTATGTGTAGAGGAATTAAGTTCTGTTCACCTTTAAGTTTTTCATAAACAAGTGGATAAGGGAATTTATCATGTCCCGCAGGAATTGGAGTATGAGTTGTAAAAGAACATTTCTCTTTAACAAGTCCGTCATCCCAACCAACAGATTCTCCCATTCTTTTATAGAGTTCAAGAGTTAAAAATGCAGAGTGCCCCTCATTCATATGATATTTTTCAAGATTTGTATGTCCTAAGGCTTCAAGTGCTCTTACTCCTCCGATTCCCAAAATAATTTCCTGGGCAATTCTATCTCCAACATAAAGATGGTTTGTTAATTCGTGTGCCCAATCAGGATTTTCATCTATGTGTGTATCTAAAAAATAAATTGGCACTTTATGTCCTTTAACTCCTTTATATTCATATTTCCAAATTTTCACTTTTATATTCTCACCAGAAATATTAATATTTATTTGTTTTCCAGTATCTTCTAAAATATTTTGAAAATCCCACGAATCTTCAAGTTCGGTTTGTGTGTTATTTTCGATTTTTTGTTTGAAGTAACCATATTTGTAGAGAAGAGTTACAGCGCAAAGTGGAGCTCCCAAATCTGCCATTGCTTTAATTGTGTCACCAGCTAAAATTCCAAGTCCTCCCGAATAAGTTTTGATTTTTTCATCAATTCCAATTTCGGCACTAAAATATGCAAGTTTTATATTTCCCATTAATAATATATAATCTGCAATTTATTTTATATTATTTTTATATTACTTTTAGGGGGAGACTTAGAGTAACTTTTCAAGAGAATCTTCTCTATATCTTGTAGTCCAAAATTCCTCTCCGGGTTCTTTTATTGCAATTCTATAAGAATTTTCAAGTTTTTCAAGTTTTGCCCAGACATTGCTTTGCTGGGGAGTTACTTCATTAATTTTTCTTCCAAAAATATCTCTTCTGACATATATTGGTTCTCTTCCAATTTTTGGTAAGTGTATTGCAAGTTCATTTAAGTCTTTAGCCTTGGAAGTTTGTACTCTTCCGCTTGCACTTGAATCACTTAATAACGAACTCTCTTCTGTTGTTAATACTAAATTTCCAGCAAAAATGGAAGTTCCACGAAAGTAGAGTATATTCTCAACTAGAAAATTCCGATAGAAATCATAATTTGTTTTATTCTTTCTTATTTTCGCTATAAATTTATCAAACATTATAATTATTGTTTTTCTAACTTAATAAAACTTACTTCTTTATTTTATCTGGATTTTATCTCCAATCTTAATATCTTTAAATTTGTTTTTTATTGATTCTATTATGTATCGACATTCTTTTTTAGGTGTATAAGATAATTGAAAAGAGTGCATTGTGGTTTTATCGACAACTTTTAAGTTTTCATCAAGAAAGAGACAATCAATAGAATAAAATACAAAAAGATTAGTTAAAGAAGCTCTTTTTTTTGATTTCTGCATGTATTTTGGCAAGTCCATAAAAAGTCCTCTCTCTCCAGTTTTTTTTCTGGTAAAAGTGAGTCCTCTGCCAAGACCTGCAAAAGAGCTAACTTTTTTCATCTCAGGTAGAATGACTTTTTTGTTGTGAATTAGTTTCATTAATTAATAACAGACACAAAAACTTTATAAAATCTCTTTTTGCAAATGAGTTATGACATATGTTCCAGACGAGAAAATATTGAAAAAGTATGCAGAAGTATTTGTAAAGTATGCCCTAAATAAAGGGAAAGGAATGAAAAAGGGGGAAGTTGTATTTTTGCAAGTTCCTGAGTGTGCTAAACCAATTTTAAAACCGCTTCTTGAGAGCGTTTATGAAATTGGAGCAATTCCGATTATTAGTTATATTCCAGAAGGAATTTCAAGAATTCAATTTGAAAAAGCAAGTGATGAACAATTACAATTTTTTCCTGACAAGTTTTTGAAGGGGAAAGTTGATCAGGCAGATCATTTTTTATCAATTATTGCAACCGATGACCCGAAAGAGTTAGAAGGAATTAATCCTAAAAAAATCATGATGAAACAATCAGCTTACAAACCTTATATGCAATGGAGAGATGAGAAAGAAAATGCAGGAAAATTTTCATGGACTCTTGGGTTATATGGAACTCAGGCAATGGCTGATGAAGCAAAAATGTCTTTGGAAGAATATTGGCAGGAAATTATTAAAGCTTGTTATCTTGACGAAGAAGAGCCGTGGAAAAAGTGGCAAGAAATTCAAGCTGAAGTTGATAGATTAAAAAATAAATTAACTGATATGCAAATTCAAAAAGTTCACGTTGAAGCAAAAGATACAGACCTTTGGGTAACACTTGGCGAAAAGAGAAAATGGCTTGGAGGAAGTGGTGCAAACATTCCTTCTTTTGAAGTATTTATTTCTCCAGATTGG
>CAZLRR010000004.1:0-32105 GCA_964562045.1 uncultured Methanosarcinales archaeon | reverse complement strand
TGGAGGAAGTGGTGCAAACATTCCTTCTTTTGAAGTATTTATTTCTCCAGATTGGCGAGGAACTAATGGTCACATTCAATTTACTGAACCACTTTATGTTTATGGTTCTTTAATTAAAGAAGTTTATTTGGAATTTAAAGAGGGAATAGTTATAAAATTCTCTGCAAGTGAGGGAGAAGAAATCTTGAAAGAAATGATTGCAACTGAGGGCGCAAATAAAGTAGGAGAATTTTCTTTAACTGATGGTAGAATGTCGAAAATTACAAAATTTATGGCTGAAACACTTTTCGATGAAAATGTTGGCGGTGAGCAGGGAAACACCCATCTAGCTTTAGGTCGTGCATATAAAGATTCAGTTGATGACAATCCAAATGAAGTTTCAAAAGAAGAATACGAAAGACTTGGATTTAACGAATCAGTTGTTCACACAGATATTGTTGCAACCTCGAAAAGAAAAGTTACTGCAGTTTTGCCAGATGGCAGCGAGAAAGTCATTTATGAGAATGGGAAATTTTTAATTTAGTTTTTCTTCGCGATACCTTTATAAATGATACTTTCTAAATATAATTATGATAAATAAACTTCTAACTGAATTAAAAACTGAATTAAACTCTAAACACAAAGAGAATTTCACTGGTTTAGTTTTATTCGGGAGTTATGCAAAAGGAGTTCAAAATAAAAATTCCGATGTTGATTTAATTGTAAGTTTTAAAAAATTGCCAAAAAATAGAAAAGAGAAAATTTCGTATCTTTTTGATATTATCTTTCCACTTGAAGAAAAATATGGTATTGAAATAAATCCTTTAGTTTGTGAATCAAAAAACCTTAAAAAAACAATACTTGCAACTGAAATTTCAGACTATGCAAAAATTATTGTTGATAAAAAAGGCTTTTTCAAAAAACTATTTGATTCAATAAAAAATGACTTCAAAGAAGGAATATTTGAGAAAATTCAAAGAAATTCATTTCATATTTTAAAGTTCAAAAATGTCTAAAGAAGAATTTGTTAAAAATTATTTGAAATTATGTAAAAATAGATTAAAATATTGTGATATTGCATTTAAAGATTTTGATTATCCAAGTGTTGTTAGGGATTGTCAAATGATACTCCTCCTTACGAACTTTATGAAAAAGATTATGTTGCAGAAATGCTTAAAGATACAAAAGAATATTTTAATGCTATAGTTTTAGAAGTTAAAGAAAAGGGTATAAATTGGGAGTAATTTTGTATTAACTCCAAGTAGTAACTGTCCAAAACCTTTATAAATAAAGAAATCTTTATACAATTATAATGAATATGACAAAAACAAGACAATTAGAAAAAGGTTTATCTGGTGATAGACAAGTTGATTTAAGATTTGGTGGTTTTAAAATCACTCAAGGTCCGATTACATTTGAATATTGGGGTTCTCAAGAAGAAGAGGATGAAATTATTGCAAGAACACAACAAACAATGATACGAAAGGGAGGAATTAATCCTTTTGCAAAAAATCTCCAGTATTGTGAAATAGTTGGAGATGATTTGAAGTATTCAAATAATTCACTTTGTAATATTAAGGAATTAACTCGGAATGAACCGATGCCAAAAAATTATATTGTTGACAAAAATGATTTACTAGCAAAAATTGAAGTTGGAGGTAGAAGAAGAGGTGATCTCTCTGATTATGGTAAAGATTTAATGAGGGAAATGGGAATTTCTTCCGAATCATCCCAAGTTCCACAGCAAAATTCAAGAGTTGTAATTGCAGAAACTGTGGATACTCCTGAATTTAACTTTGGTGCTACATATTATCCAGATGTAATGCTTTTACTTCCTGAACCATCATTTATTGGTGGAGAAGAAAAAAAATTGGTTGGACAAATTTGTAATGCTTTACCAAAAAGATTAGGAATTGGAAAAGCACATTTAGCTTATTTGGCTCAAGGACAAGAATTTGGAAGAGAGATTATTAAAACAATCGAGAATTTAAATTTTTTATCTAAAACTAAAGAAACTCCCGAAGTTAGAGCTCTTCAAGGAGCTTTAGATTATTTGAGTGGGTTTTAATCTAAATTAATTATCTCTTCAAATCTTTCTTTATTTTCCTTTATCTTTTTCTCATTTCCTAAAACGCAGAGATTATTTTGCTTAATTATTTCTACAACTGGTTTTGCGAGTTTTTTCATTTCATTAATATTAGAGTTTAAAATTTCAGATTTTTCTTTTTCAATATCTGCATGTGTGTAGCCCAGAAATTCCCGAAATAATGCTCTTAAAGCTTTTTCGTTTGGGTCGTGTTCTTTTTCATAATCTGAAATAGTACCAATTATTAATCTATCATATTCTTCTTTAGTAAGGTTGAAGTTTTCAAGTTCCACAGGCAAATTTTCATACACTTTTAAACTTTCTTTTATGTTTGGATCTCTAAATGAGAAGAAAGTGAAGTTCCCGTTTTTTGTGATTTTTGCACCAGCTCCATATGCACCATATTTTGCCCGAATAGTATTCCATAAATAATCGTATCTTAGATAGTTTTTCAAAATTAAATAATTTGCGTTAAATTCAAACTCTAAATCTTTAATGTTTGCTCCAAGAGTTACATAGTTTACTTGCGAATTTGCACAAATTCCTTCAGATTTTTTTTCTAAATTTATTTTAATTTCAGTTTTATCCGTAGTTATTTCTGATTTAGATTTTAGTTCAAATTTTGGAATGATTTTCTCAAAATTTTTATTTTCAGAATTCACATTTAAAATAAGATTTTCTTTTGAAAATATTTTTGAGTATATTTCTTCAAGTTTTGATTTAATTTTATTTCCATCAAAAATATCAAGTAGTTTTTTACAAAATTCATAATAAGTGATTCCTGAGATATGTTCGTTTACTTTCCCAAGTTTTGAAAAATTTGATTCGTTTCTTGTTATTGCAGTTATATGTCCAGATTCAATAAGACCAAGACTTAAATCTGATTTAATTTCTTTTAAAACTTCTTTGATTTTTTTAATTTCAAATTTCGCGTTGTTTAATATTTCGGTTATGATTTCTGGGATTTTTTCTGAGTTTAAATCGAGAAATTTTGTTGAAAATAAAAAGAGGATTTTTAGTTCTCTGTTTTTTGTTTCAAGTGGAATAATACTAAAGTCAATTCCTCCAGTGTATGTATTTACAAGATTGGAAATTTCTACTTCAGTATAATTTTGTGTTTTTGTTTTTTCTAACATTTCAGCAAGAAGAGAAACATATTGATACTCTTCAAAGCTTAGATTGTTAATATCAAAAAAGAAATTAACATATGTAATCTGATTTGTGTTTGCAAGGTAATTTTTAATTTTAATCTCAGAGATTGTTTTTTCTTCAAATTCTATTTTTTTCTGTTTTGATGAGATTTCTTTTGGATCAAGACATGGCATAAGCAAAGAATCGTTTTTAACTTCAGATAAATATTTTTCCATTTGTTTTGTTTGGGTTTTTATCTCATTTAATTCTTCAGGAGTTAGATTTTTTTGAATTTGTTTTAGTTTTTCAAGTTCTTTTTCATGTTCGTTAAGTTCAGGGTTAGGTTTTAACGTAATGAAACATGAATGTTTGTTTTCTAGTAAATATTTAGTAATTAGTTTTTCAAAATAATTTTTAGAATTTCGGATATTTTCAAATATTTTATTTGTTTTGATTTGTTTTAGAGGTTCATCAGTTTCATGTAGCCAGGATTTCATAATATTTCTCCATATAAGAAGACCTTTTGTAAATCCGTCTTCATAATCTATTAACTCTTTAAATTGAAATTCGACTTTATTTATTGCAGATAATACCAGATTTTTATCAATTTTTTTGCTTAATTTTTCAAGATTTTCAAACAAAATGTCTTTGAATTTTTCTTTATTTTCAGCATTTGAATTTACCAATACAAGGGTTAATATTGTTTGTAGATTTTCATTCTCTAAAGTGGTGTAAATATCTTCTCCTAATTCAGCTTCATTTAATGCTTTTTTAATCGGAGATGCGTTCATCTCAAAAAGAATTTCATTTAAGATTTCAAGTCCTATAACTTCTTCAATTTCGGTGGATTTTGATAAGGCAAAAGAATAGATGTAATAATATTTATTTTCGGGATTTCCAATAACGGGATATTCTATTTCTTTCTCTTTTGGCGAATTGAAAGGTTCTTGTAGTTTCGTTTTTGGTGCAGGATTAGAATAAGAATAGTTTGAAAAAAAATTTTCTTCAAGGAATTTTAATTCTTCCAATATATCATTATTTCCATAAAAATAAACTTTTGAGTTTGTTGGGTGATAATGTTTTTTATAATATGCAATAAAGCTTTCATAAGTCAAATTTGGAATCTCTTTTGGGTTTCCTCCCGAATCAAAACTATATTCTGTTTCGGGAAAAAGATTTGAAAGTGTGTATTCTTCAATTAAGTTATTTACAGATGAATAAACTCCTTTCATTTCATTGTATACAATCCCATCATATTTTAGTTTATTATTTTCATCAAGAGTGTATCTCCAGCCTTCTTGAAGAAAAATTTTTTTATTTTCGATTGCTTTTGGATTAAAAACTGCATCAAGATAAACATCTAGTAATTTGAAAAAATCTTTTTTATTAGAACTCGAAAAAGCATACGCAGTTTTATCTTTCCACGTAAAAGCGTTTAGAAAGGAGTTAATTGTACTCTTTGCAAGTGTTGCAAAAGGATCACGTAAAGGATATTTTTTTGAACCATTTAAAACTGAGTGTTCCATAATATGTTGCATTCCTGTGCTATCTGTTGATGGGGTTTTGAAACTGATTGAAAAACTATTTTCTGTTTCGTTATTTTGCAATTTCAAAATTTTTGCTTTCGTTTTCAGATGTTCAAAAATAAGTGCTGTAGATTTGATTTCTTCAACATATTCTTTTGAAATAAATTTGAATCCAAAATAGGTTTCATTTAATTTTAATTCTTTAGAAGTCATAGTAATTCGAGAGCCACATTCTTTATAAACATTACCTTAAATAGCTTTTAATTTCTGATGTTACTTTCCACTGTTAAAATAAATATTTATAAAAGATTATTCTTTATGCTTAAGTATGGCAAAAGCTAAAAAAACAACTGCAAAAAAAACTGCAGTGAAAAAAGCTGCACCAAAAAAAGCAGCAGCGCCAAAAAAAACTGCACCTAAAAATGCAGTAAAGAAGGCTGCACCAAAAAAAGCAGCAGCGGCTAAAGCACCAAAAACAAAAGCAACTAAGGTTGCAAAGAAACCAGTTCCAAAAAAGACAGAAACTAAAACTACAGTTTCTAAAACAAATAAGGAAAAGGTTTCTCTAGTAACAATAATTGGTGGTATTGTTTTAGTTGTGCTTGTATTATTTGCAATCGCTATGCTTGTAAAATATATGAGCGCTAATGATGTAGGGATTGATTCTGACACAGATGTTCTTAATTTGAATTCAAGTGTTGTTAATCTTGTAATTATTGAAGATCCTGAATGTACTGAATGTAGAGTGGATGAATTTGCTACTATGTTTAAGGCAGAAATTATTCCTGAACTTGAGTATCAGAAATTAAGTTATGAATCTGAACTAGGTAAACAGGTTGTTGAAAAAACTGATGCAAAATTCGTACCTATTTTCTTGTTTACTGATAACATTAATACGACTGCAAACTGGACACTTCTATCTCCTTACTTTACAGAGATTGAAACTCTTGGACAGACATTTTACATGTTAAATCCTGAAATTGTACAGGCTAAATCTTTTATTGGGGAAGTTCCAGTTCTTGAAGGAACAGTAGTTCTTGGAAATGAAGATGCAGAAGTTACAGTTTATGAATTTACTGATTACGAATGTCCTTATTGTGCAATTGCAGAAGGTAATGAAGAAATGGTTGAACAATTCCAACAAAGATATCCTGGATACATTGCACCAATTCCAAAAGTTTATGAGAATTATGTTGAAACAGATAAAATTAGATATGTTTTCTATAATTATCCAATTCCACAACTTCATCCTTTAGCAGAGTATGCGCACCTTGCAGCTTTATGTGCTAATGAACAGGGTATGTGGAAAGAATATAGTGATAAACTATTTGGAGATAGACAAACATGGGCTGCTTTAACAACTTTAGATACAAGAAAAGATCAGTTTAAAGAATATGCAGATGATTTAGGTCTTGAAACAGCACAATTTGATGCTTGTCTTGATGAGAAAAAATATGCTTCACAAATTGAAAAAGAAGTAGAATTAGGAAAATCTTTGGGTGTTGCTGGAACTCCAGGTTTCTTTGTAAATCAGGTATTTATTTCTGGGGCTCAAGATTACCAAACTTTTGAAAGTTTAATTGAATCTGAACTTTCTCAAGAATAAGTAAAATAATTAAAATGTTTTATCTTTTTCTTTTTTCGTATGTTTTGACATTATTTGGATTTCTATTAGGTAGATCAACAAAAGAAGAAAAAGAAGAAATTGAATTCTTTGTAAAGAAATTTGTTCGTGCTTTGACATTATTTGTTTTTGCACTTTTGATTTATTTCTTATTGAGGTCTCTTTTATTAATTTTATTAACATTAATGATTGGGATTTATTTACTTACCTTTAAATATCCACTATTAAAAGATATTCACTTAATTGTATTTTTTGTTTTTGGATTTTCTTTCTTTACAAAAATACTTGAAATGCCTTATTTGGCAGTTCTTCCTATTTTTGTTTTATTCTTTGAAAATTCAATGAAAAAATTTAGACTTAAAGAACAAGTCTTCATATTTGGAACAATGTTACTGTTTTATCTTGCTTTTTCAGTTCTGCATTATTATTTAACTTTCATGTAGCACAATAATTTTAAAAAGAGAAAAGATAAGATTTCATTATGGTAAAATTGATTTTAGTAAGGCACGGTCAATCTATATGGAATTTGGAAAATAGATTTACTGGTTGGGCAGATATACCTTTAAGCGCAAAAGGAATTAAAGAAGCAAAAAAAGCAGGAAAACTTCTCCATAAAGAAAGATTTGACATTGCTTTTACTTCTGAGCTTTTAAGAGCTCAACAAACCATGATTGAGATTTTAGACATTAATGATAATGATAATAAATTTTTCAAAATTCATAGCATTAACAAAGCAAGATATAATCGTTATCTGAGCAAACATCCTGAGTTTAAATACTTGGAAGTTCATGTAAATGAAGCTTTAAATGAGAGAGATTATGGTAATTTAGAAGGTTTAAACAAAGACGAAACAAGAAAAAAATACGGAGCAGAAAAAGTTCATTTGTGGCGAAGAAGTTATGATGTTCCACCTCCGGGAGGAGAGTGTTTAAAAGATACAGCAGAGAGAACAATCCCATATTACAAGAAAGAGATATTAAAACAACTTAAAGGGGGAAAAAATGTTTTAGTTACTGCTCATGGAAATTCTCTAAGAGCTTTGATTATGTTTTTGGAAAAGATGACTCCTGAACAAATTTTAGAGTTTGAACTGCCTACGGGAGTTCCAAGAGTTTATGAATTTGATAAAAACATGAAAATTAAAAAAGTTTATTTTTTGAAATGAAAAATAGAGAATATATTTTTAATTAATAACATCAAAATATGAAATAATTCCTTTTGAAGTAATTAAGGCAATTTCGGTTTTTCCTTTTTCTACTCCAATTAAACATGAAGTAATATTAATTTCATTAATTCCTGGGGTAAGATTAATTTCTTGATTACAATTTTTTCCTCCAATTTTTATTTCATTAATTGTAAAATTACTGCTTTGTTTATTTTGTACGAAAAGTGTATTGTCTATTATTCCTTCTATTTTTGGAAGAGAATCTCCTCCCGCTCTTTGTTCATTTTTGGCATAGATATTTGAAGAGAAAGAATTATACCACGCTTGAAAGCCAATTATAGCACTTACTGCGATTACTAGTAATAATGCAGTTACAACTACAACACCAATGGCTTTTTTGTTTTTTCTCATTATTTAATTATATTTTCTTTTTAATTTAGTATGTTTGTATTCACTTCATTATCAGACAAATACTTATATTTTATTTGAAGAAACGAATATTATGAAAATCAAAATTCTGAATAAGAAAATTGAAATCTTCCTCAGGTATACAACTTTTCTTTTTTTAGTTCTTCTTTTAACAAGCGAATTTTTTTCTAAAGCTCTAATTTCAGTTTTTACTTCGGTCTCATATTTTATTTTGAAATTTTTTGTTCCTGTAGAAGTTGTAGGTAGTGTTTTACTTGTTGCACAATCCCAGGTTTATTCAATAATCTCTGCGTGTATTGCGCCTAGTGCTTACATATTGATTGCAATGGTTTTCTTTTCTTTGCCCCTGGATTATTTTAAATCAGTTAAATTGTTTATTTATGGCTTCTTAACTTTCACAGTCTTAAATTTACTTCGAATTATTATTTTTATGTTTATAAACCTCCATATTGGAAAAGAAGTTTTTGAAATATTACATATACTTTTTTATGAGGTTTTCTCAGGAATTTTTGTTGCAGTTTTAATTATCTATTTTCTAAGAAAATCAAAAATTAAAAGTCAATACCCTTTTGTCTCGGATATCATTTATCTAAAAAACCAATTTAAATAAGCATTTTAATAATAATTAAAGAAATGATTAAAGAACTTTTAGCAGCTTTTTACGCGACTTTTCTCCTGCAACCAACTTAACCTTCAATTCCTGTTCTTTTTTGAACAATTTGATTAATTCGTGGTTTGCTTTTCCATCTTCTGGTGCAGAATTTAGATAGGCGATTATTTTTTGTTTTTCTTCGTCCCATTCAAGAATTGATTTAGAGGATTTAGGCTTTGCCCAGACCTCAAATTTTTCTCCTTTAAGAAATTGTTTCATTTGTATCTATAATTGGTTTATCTTCATAGATGATTTTTAGGTTGTTTTTGTCAGTGTCGAGAGCAAAGCTATCTCCCGTTCCAAAAATCGTGAATTTGCCATCGAAGACCATTGTCATATTGAAGTTTTCAACGGAAATCTCTGCATTATTAAATTCGTACTCTAATTCATTATTAAAGATGAATGTCCCTTTTCTAAGTTCTTGTTTGTATTGTGAAAAATATAAAGAAGTCTGGAATCTTTTATTGATTGTAAGTTTAAATGGAACGTTATTTAGATTTATTATATTTTCGCCATGTAAAATTTGATTTGCTGTGCCTTCTAAAATCAGTGTTTTATTTCTAAAATCGAGAGTACCATTAAAACTTTCGATATTGAAATTTTTTGAACCTTGCTTGAAATTACCATAATTTGTTTCAAGGTCAAAAATGCTTGCAGAGATTTGAATGTCTCCAGAATATGATTTATTGAATTCGTCTATATGTCCAATTATTTCGAAAGTTTCTTTTTTTTCAATTTCTTCTGTACTAAAAAAGTTACTGAAAAAAAAGAAGTAGATAAGTCCAAAAAATACAAGTAAAATTAATATGTGTATCATAAAAGGTTTTATGTTTATTCTTCCGCCTCCTCGTGAGTTATTTTGGGTTCTTCTCCTGTTTTTTTTTGGAGGTGAATTATTGTCTAGAACATCTTCAGATAATATTTCGTATGGCATTTAAATTAATAAGCGAATATAAAAGTTTATAAAGTTATCTTACGCCTACTGTGTAGATGCCACAAGAAGATAATGATTATTATGTTGAAATTGAAGAAGATAATAAGCTTGTTTTACCTTCTGAGATTGAAATGGAAAAAAAGAGAAAAAAAGCTAATTCTAAATCTTTTATTAATTGGAAATATGTAAAATGGGCAGCAATAATTGTTATTGGATTATATTTATACTTCAATTTTTATGTTGTAAAAGAATGGTTTTTTAATGTTCTGAAATTAAATCCATCTGTTTACTCATTTTATTTGTATTTCGAATCGCAGATTTCGCGGGCAACAATATTAGGTCTTTTTGTAGTCTCAATATTAGGTTCACTTTTCTTTTTGGCACTTCCTTCTGAAGCTTTATTTATTTACTATCTTGGAAATACAAACTATTTTTTTCCAGTAATTATTTTAATTATGGTTGCAGGAAATATTGTTGGACTTGTTTTTAACTATTTTTTTGGAAGACTTTTGGGGGAGAGAGTTTTGAAATGGATTTTTAAAGAAAAGAAGTTCTGGGATTACAAAGATAAAATCGATAGACTTGGAGGTATAATTTTATTTTTTGGGAATATTTTCCCTGGTCCGATTGAGGTTCTTTCTATTTTCTATGGTGGTTTTAAGTTTAATTTGAGAAGATATATGTTTTTGTGTTTTATGGGAAGATTAATTAAATATATTTTGCTTTTTATTGCGTTTTATTTTTTTTGGGACACTCTTGTGGGATATTATGAAATTTTATTGAATAGTTTTTTATCATTTAAAGGATTGTTTTAGAGAATGGGAAGAAAGTTAAAATTTTTGGCAACAGGAGATATTCATTCTGATAAGAATTTCTTGAAGAATTTGAGGAAAAATGTTGATATGAAAAATATTGATTATGTGCTTTTTACGGGAGATTTGTCTGAAAAGAAAGATGATTTTAAGGATTTGCTTTCATTTTTTGAAGGAAAACCCGTGATTATGGTTCCGGGAAATCATGAATCGAAAAGACAAATTGATTCACTTAAAAAACATTATGGGGTTCATGTTTTGGGGAATAATCCGATTGTTTTTGATGATGATTTGGCAATCTTTGCAAGTAATTATTTGGCTGTTGGACCTTATGGTGTGCCTGAGCAGGAAGTTTTTAGGAACCAGATTGTGAATTTTAAAAATATTGAACGTTCTAAAATAAAAATTATGATGTCTCACCTGCCACCGGATGGAACATTGATTGGTGGAATGAGTCCTTTTTTCCCTATTATTTCTGGAAGTGTTGCAACTCGGGTTTTTCTTGAGCATTTTGAACCTGATGTTGTTTTTGTTGGGCACATTCATGAATCGGGAGGTCTTGAGGAAATAGTTAATAAGAGTAAGGTTGTAAATGTTGGGAGGAGTTTTCGTGTTTTTAGTTTTGATCCTGATACAAAGAAGTTAGAATTTGAGCTTAACGATAAAAGTTTAAATTGTAAAAAGTCAAAATCTGAAAAGAAAAAATAATAATTTTGTTATTGATTCAAAGCAGCTTTTTTATATCGTTCTTCAACTTTTTCCCAGTTAATTATTTTCATGAATTCTTTGTAGTGGTTTGCTTTTTGATTTTGATAGTCAAGGTAATACGCGTGTTCCCATAAATCCATTGCAATTAGTGGTTTGGCTTTTTCTCCAACTACATCCATTAGAGAATTTTCTTGATTTTTTGTGTTAAAAATTACTAGTTCTCCATTTTTTCTTACTCCAAGCCAAGTCCAACCGCTACCAAATAAAGTCATAGCATATTGAATAAATAATTCTTCGAAATCTTCTTTTGAGCCAAAATATTGGTCTAATAGCTTTACAAATGCTTCACCAGGATTTTTTCCGCCCGGAATTATTGACTCGAAATAAAAGTTATGGTTCCAGTATCCTCCCCCATTATTTTTTATTGAATCGGGATATTTTGAAACCTGAGCAAATATCTCTTCAATTGATAAGCCTTCTACATTTAAATCTTCTAGAGCGGCATTGAATTTGTCTAAATAAGCTTGGTGGTGTTTATCATGATGAAAATGAAGTGTTTTCTCACTGATAACAGGGTCTAGGTCTTTATAATCATAGGGTAGTTTTTTTAATTCGAATTTTACCATGTCTTTTTATGAAGTTCAGGTTTTATAAAACTTTTCTTGAAGTTTAACCAATTTTTAATTTTTATAAAATCATAGTTTTACATAAGTTTTTAAATGATAAGGTTCAAAGCAGATTATGACTAAAGCAATTGTTATGGTTGTTGCACCTCAAGATTTTCGTGATGAGGAATATTTTATTCCTAAAAAGATTTTTCAGGAAAACAAACTTCAAGTTATTACGGTTTCTGAATCGGTAAAAGTTGCAACAGGCAAATTGGGTGGTAGAATTACAATTGATATGGATATTTCTCGTATAAGAGCAAAAGATTATGATTCTATTGTTTTTGTAGGAGGTCCTGGAGCAAAACAATTTATTGGTGATATGAATATTAATTCTTTAGTAAATGAATTTGTTAATCAAAACAAACTGGTTTGTGCCATTTGTATTGCTCCTCTGATTTTGGCTAAAGCAGGTGTTTTAAAAAATAGGAAAGCAACAGTATGGGATGGTGATGGAGAGCACTATAAAATATTTCAAAGTCTTGAAATTGATTATAAAAAAGATGGTGTTGTTTATGATGGTCAATTTGTTACAGGAAATGGACCTGAGGTTGCTAGCGAGTTTGCGGAGAAAATAGTAGAAATTTTAAAAAATTCTATAGCGTAAACTTTATTAATAATAAGTTTCAAAAATATTTATGGCAATTAATATAGATTTTAGTATGTATTGGGAGCAGTTGTTATGGGTAGTAGGACTTTTGATTGTAGCTTTTATTGTAAAATATTCAATTAAAAGAGGTCTTTTTATTAAAGCTGGAAAAAAACATCTATCAAAACAAGATGCATTTTTATTATCTAAACTAGCAACATGGACCATAAGCATATTGTTTTTAATTGGAGTAATTGTAATTTTTGGCGGAGACATAAAAAATCTCTGGGTTGGTGTGGCTGGTATTTTAGGTTTGGTAGCAATTGGGTTTGTGGCTGTCTGGAGTTTGTTGAGTAATATTTTTGCAGGAATAATTATCTTGCTTTTAAAAAATATTCGAATTGGAGATAATATTGAAATTCCCGGGGAGAATATTTCTGGAGAAATTGAGTATGTTACATTGTTTTATGTTTTGATAAAAGATAAAGAGGGAGACGTTTTTAATATTCCAAATAACATTTTTATTCAGAAAGTAATTAAGAAGATTCACTCTAAAAAGTCAAAAACTGAGAAGTAATTAGATTCTGGTTTTTGATAATAAATCTTCTAGTTCTCCAGATTTACATTTTCTTGAAACTGAAATTTTATTTGGGCTAAGAAAATCTTCTTGATAAGATGAGGGATTAAATCCATATGCTTCAAAAAGTTTATTTTGCATTCTCAAGGGAGTTTGAGTTGAACTTATTTGTTTTAAAGTCCATTTTATTTCATAGATATTATTTTCTTCATCATTTGTTATTACAAGACAAATCTTATAACCATCTTTTTCATAACTTACTTGATAGATTGGGGGAGAATTTCTGCTTCTCTGATATCTCATATTATTAGTTTGAAGTATTCTTGCAAGAGTTTCTCGGCCAAGTCTCATTTAATACTAATAAGAATCTTAAATTTAAAAAACTTGCCAAAACTTTTAAATGTGGGATTCTTTATACTATTATGAAAAATTCTACAATCTATGCAATTGATTTTGATGAAAATACAAAAAAACAATTTTATGACTGCCTTAAAGAAGATTTTGTTATTACTGGTTCTCTAATGCCGGACGCTCATAGTGGATATGTTGCGCCAATAGGGAGTGTTTTAATTGCAAAAGATAAAATTGTTCCAGCTTGGGTTGGATACGATATAGGTTGTGGAATGATTGCAGTAAAATTCACATGTGAAAATTTAAAACAAAAAATTGAAGAAAATAAACAAGAAATTTTTCAGATAACTCATAAATTTATTCCTATGGGGGTTGGAGAGTATAATCATCTTCAAGATATTTCTGGTGAGGGTGCAGAGGAGTTTCAAAAACTTCTTAGAAAGTACAAGTCTGGACCACATTCAAAAGAAATTTTAAAGGAATTCAAAAATCATGGACCTAAACAGGTTGGAACTCTAGGAAGTGGAAATCATTTTATTGAACTTGGAATTACAGAAAATAATGAGGTTTTTCTTGTAATTCATTCGGGGTCAAGGAATTTAGGTCACAAAGTTGCAACTTATTATATGAAGGGAGCAAGTGGTCAAACCTCAGGTTATGAAAAAACTGCGGCTCTTGACATAAATTCTGATTTAGGAAAAGAGTATCTGAATGCACTCGAGTTTTGTTTGGATTTTGCTCTTCTTAATCGAATTGAGATGGCAAAAAAGGTTCACAGGGTAATTGAACAGGTTTTAGCAGAAAAAGTAGGATTTGAGCTAATTACAAATAAAACCCATAACCACGCAATTATTGAAAACGAAGGAATTATACATAGAAAAGGTGCAACGTCATCAAAAAAAGAAGAGCTTGGTGTAATTCCCGGGAATATGAGAGATGGTTCATTTATCGTGAAAGGAAAAGGAAATAAAGAGTTTTTAGAAAGTTCTTCTCATGGTGCAGGAAGAGCGATGTCTAGAAAACAAGCAAAACAAAATATTACTATGGATGATTTTAAAAATACTATGGGAGAAATTATTGGTGTAATTACTCCTGCGACATTAGATGAATCTCCTCAAGCATACAAAAACGTGTTTGCGGTAATGAATGCTCAAAAAGATTCCGTTGATATATTGTATCATATTAAACCTCTAATTAACTGGAAAGGATGAAGTTTGTCTATTTGAATTATTTTTTCGTTATTTGAAGTTTTACGTATCAAAATACGTATGCACTTCAAATGTCTCAAACTAATCCAAAGTATTCAAACTTCAGTTTTTTTGGACTTTTTAGATTAATATTGCTGTTGCAAGTCCCAAAAATATAATAAAACCTAAAACATCTGTTGCAGTTGTAACAAATACCGAACTTGAAACTGCGGGGTCAAAGCCAAAAGCTTCTAAAAAATAAGGAACTAGACTACCAAAAACTGCGGCAACAATTAAATTAAGAAGATTTGAAAGTCCAACTACCAAACCAAATAAAACACTTTCTCCAAAAAAACTAGCTATTGTTCCAACAATAATTCCAATGACTGCTCCGTTAATAATGGCTGCAAAAAACTCATTTCCTATAATTTTTTTAATTAAACTTGAATCAACTTTTTTTAAAGCAATACCTCGAATCATCATCGCAGTAGTCTGAGTTCCTGCATTTCCTCCCATTCCTGCAACAATTGGCATAAAAGCAGCAAGCAAAACAAATTCCTGTATGGTTTCTTCATAAAATCCAACAACAAAAGCTGCAAGAAATGCTGTAAAAAGATTCACAATAAGCCAAGATAATCTGAATTTTACTTTTTCTTTGTATGAATCAGTAATTTCTTCTTCTTTATGTAATCCTGCAAAATTATAGAAATCTTTTTCATTTTCTTCTGATGCCATTTTCAAAATACTTCCTGCATGAATAATTCCAATAATTGAGTTATCTGTATCAAGAACTACAATTTTTTCATGTTTGTTTCGTGCAAAAAGTCTCACGCATTCTTCCTGATTTTCATTATATTTTACTGTAATCAATGGTTTAATATGTTCATAAATCTCTTCCTTTTTATCAAAAAGCAAATGAGAAATACGTAATTCTCCTAGAAGTTTTTCTGAATTATCAAGCACAAGAACTGTGGGTTCTTTTTTACCTCCATCAATATGTTTTTTTATTCTTTCAATAATTTTCGATTTAGGGGTATTATAATCAACGATAATATAATTTAAATTCATATTTCCTGCTGCGGTTTTTGGTGAGAACCTGAGAAGAAAATTCACTTTATTTTTAATTTCCTGATTTAGAAGTTTAAGTATGTGTTTTTGTCTGTGAATTGGAAGAAGTTGAACTAAGTCTGTAATCTCATCAGGATCTAAATGATGGAAAATATTCATTATATGTTCATAATCAATTTTGTCGAGAATTCTTTTCTTTTTTTTTAAAGATTGATGATTTAAAATTGTAACCTGCTCCTTAGGTTCTAAATTTAAAAAGTTAATATGTCCTTTTCTAGAATCATAACAAGTATTCATTAAAAAAATTTTGCATTGTAGCTTTATAAATATTTTTTGTGTTGGAAGAGTTGTATAGAATTTAGAGATTAGGAATCGGAGATTGGGGCTTTGGTGGAGGTTAGGAAGATTATTTTTTGCGCCCCTATGAAATAAAAACTAATTTTTTTAAATTCATTTAATAATTTATTACTTAGCATGTTTGTATTAAAGAATAAAAAAAAAATTAGTTATAAACAGTTACTTAAACAACATTTGAAGATTTTAAAGGGACTTCAGTATCGTTCTGGTCTATTTGCAGCTTCAAATAAAAATGTTTCTACGGGATATGATAAATCTTGGCTAAGGGATAATTTTTATGAATGTTTGGCTTTTGAAGTAATTGGTGATTGGGATACAGTTGAAAAGACATATTCTGCTCTTCTAAAGATTTTTCTAAAACACGAGTATAAAATTGATTGGGCAATAAAACAAAGACCTTCTCATAAGCATGAATATATTCATGCAAGGTTTCATCCAGAAACTTTTGATGAGTTTTGGGAAGATTGGGGAAATAAACAAAATGATGCCGTGGGTGCAATTTTATTTAAAATCGGTCAACTTGAACATAACCATAGACGTTCTATTTTAAAAGGAGAAAATGAAATTCGTATCGTAAATAAACTTGTAAAATATCTCGAGTCTATTCAATATTGGATGGATCAGGATAATGGAGTTTGGGAAGAGAATGAAGAAGTTCATACCTCTTCTGTTGGTGCATGTGTTGCTGGACTTAAGTCTGTAAAGAAATTAAAAGGTGTTGAAGTTCCAGATTACCTTATTGAAAAAGGAGAGGAAGCTCTGGCAAATTTACTTCCGAGAGAATCTCAGCAAAAATTTGTTGATTTGGCTCAATTATCTCTTATTTATCCATATGATGTTGTGAATGCAAAACAACGAGATCAGATTTTAAAAAATGTAGAATATCATCTTTTGAGGGGAAGGGGTGTAGTTAGATATAAAAACGATTACTATTATAATAACAATCCTGATGGATATTCAGAAGAAGCCGAATGGGTTTTTGGTTTATGTTGGCTTGCAATAATTTATGAAAAGTTAGGCAATTTTGAGAAAGCTAAGCAATTTATTGATAAATGTGCTAGACTTGATACTAAAAAAGGGTTACCTGAGCTTTATTTTTCAAATAGTAGAAAATATAATGAGAATACTCCACTTGGTTGGACTGAGAGTTTATTTATTGTTTCACTTTACGAGTATATGAGAAAACATGTAAAAACAAAGAAATGGTTCTTTTAATTCTAACCCATTCTCCAGGGGGATAGGTGTTCATGGACTACTTCGTCCCACTTCCAATTACTTTTAACTCTATGTTTATCTTCATCACGAACATCATACCTTTGAATTTCATCGCTTTCGAATTCAACATGTGCAACTTTTGAATTCATAAATTGTATTTCTTCATTGTTTTCAACTTGTTTATATCGTTCTATTTCTGAATCAAGACTAAAATTCTCTGTAAGTTTTTCATCAATTTCTAATCTTTTAATTTCATCAAGACTTAGCTCGATAGTTTCATCAACAATATCTTCAATAAGGCCTTCAATTCTAAATAAATCTTTTTTATTTATTGCCTGAAGTTTTTTACGCTTTGCTCGTTCTAGAATATAATCTAAAAGTTTCTTTTTAAGTGCAATATGTCTACCCTCCCAGTCTTTCATTTTCAGAGCAAAGTCCGAAAATGAGCCATTCCTACCGTTTGGTATTGAAAATGTATTTGGGATAGCCATATTAATTTATATTATGGTGTGCCAGCTATATAATACTAACGTATATGCATTAAGTAGTTAGAAAACTTTAAATAGATAAAAGTTTTTCCCCGATGGACAATTTCTTAATTTTAAATATTTTTTCTGATTGTTTCTGATAGTTTCCGATACATTCCTAGAAAAGATTCTGCTTCATTTTCTATGTATTTGAGGATTTTATCATACTCTTTAGCTTCATAGAGGTTTTTTATAACATTTCCATCATCCTCTTTTCCAGAAATAGATGAAAGTTTAGCTCCGATAAAAGTTCCTTTTTTCACAACAGCAACAGATTTCAAATCAACTTGAGGGATATTAAAAAAATCTTCATATTTCATATTACAAACCCCATATTGTTTAAACTTCTCAAAAAGAAATTGCCATTCAAACGTTAGATTAAACCCTACAGGTAAAAATTGCCAGAAATTACGTTTAAAGAACCATTTATATACAAATTTAATAATTTCTTCTTCTCCATCTTCCCATTCTTTTAGGACTTGAAGTTCGGTAAGTGGTTTTCCAGTATCCAAATCAAATTTTTGAAACTGAATTGTGATAATTTTATCTGTTTTAGGGTCAGGTTTATCTCCCTTAGAATAGGTTTCTAAATCAAAATAGTTTGCTTCCATAGATTTGTTTAGAATTTAGGGTTTAAATAATTAATGGATAATTATTAACGGGCATATATTTCAACAACATCTTTATCCTCAACCATATGTTCAAGTCCAACTCTTTGCCAATCAAATTTTGCAGATTTACCTTTAATTTTAGCATACTTAAATTTTTTTACAAAGTCTGCGTGTATTTTCTCACAAACGTTTTGTATAGTATCGTTTTTATTTACAACAAGAGGTCGTTTGAAGTCTGGTTCTTTTTTTTGTTCTTTTAAATAAACATAAATAAAACCTAATTCGTCCCAAATAAAATCTTTGAACTTTTCTAGATTAATCCCTTTATCTGCACTTACGCCAAATAAATGAAATTGTGGAAATTTAGAACTTATCTCGTCAACTTTTGATTTCATTTCTTCAACAGAAAACAAATCAATTTTATTTAGACAAATTACTGCTTTTTTATATTCCATACTCTTATATGCAGCATCAATGAAATCGTCCTGAGTTAAATCTTTTTCATGGATAATTACTTCTGCATTAACAATTCTCTGATCATGCATTACTTGCTCAATTAGTTCTTGAGTAATTGTCTCTTCGCTATTATTTAAAGGAACATTTATTCCTCCTCTATATGCTCTTTTAATTTCAATATTAGGTTTTTGCGTGTTAAATCTAATTCCAGAATTTCGAGTTTCACGAATAAGCATTTCAATTTCGGGGATTGGGTTTCTTGAATCAATTACAAAAACAACCAAATCACAAGCTCTTACTACTGATAGTACTTTTTTTCCAAAACCTCGATTATCTGAGGCTCTATCAATAATTCCTGGCAAGTCTAGAATTTGAAGATTTGTATTTTTATGGTGCAAAAGTCCCGGAATACAATCAAGAGTTGTAAACTCATAAGCACCAATTTTTGATTCTTTATTTGTGATTTTTCCCAAAAGAGTTGATTTTCCAACACTTGGTCGTCCGAGAAGTCCAACCGTTGAATCTCCTTCTTTTTTTACAGCAAAACCTTCACCTGCACCTTTTCCTTTAGAAAGTTTAGCTTCAAGCTCTTCTTTTAGTTTTGCAATTTTGGCTTTTAGAAGTCCTACAGAAGCTTCAGTTCTCTTATTAACCTTTGTAGACTGAAGTTCTTTTTCAAGTTCTTCAATCCTCTCTTTTAGTTCTTCGTGAGCCATTCTATATTAAAAGAAATAACGATTATTTAAAAGTATTTTGTGACTAGGGATTAGGGATAAGAGTTTAGAGATATTTTAATCTCTTTATTCAACAGAAATAATAATTGGAGTTTTTGCAATAGGATTTGAACCTCCGTTAACCTCATTCAATTCTGCAGTAATAATAAAACTACAAGGTGTTTTAGAAACTCTTGAAGCTTGAATTACAACAGGAACACTTCCCGAAAATCCACGTTTAACATTAATTTCTCCAGTATAATGTCCTCCTAAAACTGCTCCACAACCAGTTTTGTTAATTCCATAATCTCCTGTATTTGAATCTACCTCTTGCCAATCAATAGTTACATTAAACTCTTTCTCATCTTCTCCACGATTTGCAATAAAGATTTCGAAAGTTTTTTTATCACCATTTTTCATTTTAGCGGTTGGGAAACAAATCCAGTCTTCTCCATCACATTCTAAACTTGAAATATCATTTTTGATTTTTGATTCCAAATCTGAGGTCAAATCTTCTCCACTGCTTGAAAGCTTTGCAAATAAACCCATTCCTATTCCAAAAATAATAAGTCCTATAATTATCATCACTACCACATTTACTGGCAGTCCTTGCGCTTTTTTATCTTTTAAATTTCTCATAAATTTTTTTACCTTGAATCTTTTATATATTTTTCTTATCCCTAATCACTAGTCCCCAACCTTTAATCTCTTCTCTCTAATCTCTCTCTAATCTTTTCAAGGTAGCAACAAAATAATATAAAAGAAATATACAAAGTTTACTTATGAATATAGGAAACAGATTTTCTTTAAAATCACAAGTTAGTATTTTTATAATTATTGGTGCGATTATTGTTTTAGGTTTAGCGGCATTTTTCACAATTCGTGGAGATTTTAACGTATTTTCAGATGGAAAAGATTCTTATGAAATAAAAGAGTTCGTTGACTCATGTTTAGAAATACAAACTAAAGAAGCAATGAAACAAGTTGGACTTCACGGAGGTTATTTGTATCATAATGTTCCTGACCAAATGTTTGCAGATTATACCACAGATGAATTATTAGTTAAGAGAATGCAAGGGTTTGAAGATTTAGGAGAAGTTAAGAGACCTTATCTTTTATACTATGATGACAGAAAACAAGAATATGTAAACAATGTTCCTGACTTTGATGGGATTGATGATAATGGAAAGTCTATAAGGGCGCAAGTTAGAAGACATTTGGTTGAGAATTTAGATAGTTGTGTTCGTGATTTTGAAGATTTTTCAGATAGGTTTGATGTAAGATTTGACAGAAGTCAGGAAGAACTTAAATTATTTTTTGAAGATGATGAAGTAATTGTGAAATATGAGCTTCCGCTTGAAATTACTGCTGTAAATACAAATGTTACTGAATTCATTTCAAAATTTGGTAGTGAGCAGGAGAATCTTCTCTATGTGCCTTATTATTTGATGACCGATATTGTTGCAGCAGAGGAAAATGGAGGTTTTATTGAATCTAAATCATTGAGTTTTATGTCTCCTTATGCAACTAAAGATAATAGGGAAATGCTTCCTCCAATTTATCCTGAACTTGAACTGGAATTAAAACCTTCTCCTTGGAATTTAATTGATGTGCAGGATTTGGTTAAGAAAATTTTGAGTTCGAATATGAATAAGATTAAATTTGAAAGCACTGAACCAGAGCCAAATAAAGTGCCTGAAGGACTTGAGGATAGCGAGTTTACACGGCAATTTGTTGATGCATATACACAACCTTATTTATTGCCATATATGGATGAGGATAGGATGAGGAGAATTGGTTTAGAGTATAAAAATTATAATGTTGATACAATGTTTGATATTTTTTATCCAATGTATTTTGATGTAAAACCTAGCAGTGGAGGGATTTTACATTTTCCAAAAACTGAGAGCTTTTTTGGGATTTTGCCTATGTTTATGACGAAATATTCTTCATCTTATGAATTAACTTATCCGGTGATGTTTACAATAAAATCAAAGAAGAGTCCAGATACAGATTTTGAATTCACGTTTGCTGTTGAGTCAAATATTTATGCAAATGCTCCGTTAAGAGATACGTTGTCTGAAGGAGAAACTCCTTTTGAGGGAGAGCTTTTGGATGGAGGGAAAAGTTATCTTTGTGATTATTCCCAGTTTATTTCAGCTCCTGTTTTATTAAATATCTCAGACCCAGTTCAGGATGGTGAGAGGGGTTTGGAAGATCCTTTACTTGGTGTTGAGGATGCAACTATTACTTTTGATTGTAGAGGTATTGAGACTTGTTATGTTGGAAATACTCAAATTAATGGTGATTATGTAAATAGAAATTTAACTAAACTTGCATTCAGATTGCCAATTAACTGTAATCCTGGAACTTTGGAAATTGCAAAACCCGGGCATAAAAAATTAATTTTTGAGAATTTGAATCCTACACTTGAAACACCAATTGATTTGGGAACAATTGAGATGTCTTCATTGAAAACTATTGAGTTAGTAGTTGGTATGAAGGAAGAAGATTCTTTGCATGAGGGAGTAAAATCTATTCCTGACGGGCTTAAAGCTTTCCTTCTTTTTACTCCTAAAGATGATGAAGATTTAACTAAGATTGTTCAGATAACCTCAGAAAATCAGAACGATTTAACTGTTGATTTAACTTTGGGCGAGTATGATGTTATGGGATATGTTTTCTATGATGAGCCTTTTGAAATTCCAAAAGAAAAGAAATGTTATGATGATGGTTTATTTGATGAAGATTGTTATACGATAGATGCGATTAATCTTAATTCGTGGATTATTGGAGGAATTGAGGCAGACATAAATGTTCGTGAGAAAGATTTGCTTACAAAAGATAGGATTGTAGTAACATTTGTCGATCTTGGAATTCCCGGTTCAATTGATGAATTAGAGGCGGCAGCAAATGCTTTAGATAATTTAGACGAAGTTAATGTCAGAAAACCTTATTTTACAAGCGTTTATGATTAGATTTAGGAAAAGAGAATAAGAAGAGAAGAAGATGAAGAGATAAAAAAGTTATTCATTATTTTCGTTTAATTTTTTCATAAGGAATCTTTTTTCCATTGAGAGAATTTTTTCTTTTGATTTGATATAGTCTTCACTTGAGTCAAGATTTTTAATAAATATATTTTCGATTTTATCTATATAGTTTTCAATTATTTCTAAGTTTTCTTTTAGGATGATAATACTGACTCTTCCAAATTTTTCTGAGGCAATTTTTAGGAAATTTTCTCTAATTTTTTCATCAACATAAGATAGATTTATGAAGTATTTTACGTCTTGTTTGTCTCTTATCTGGAAGAAATCTTCTATGTTATTAATTAATAAATAACAGCCTTTAACATCTGCGGCATTAAGATTTATTGGTAGAACATAATTTATGCTAGGATCTTGCATGCTTTCTTTTGATGTGGTGATGTAAAATAAGTTAACTCCTTCTCTTACATCTTGAAGAGTTATATGGTCTGCAAATATATATTCGCTTTGCGTTATTTTTGGAGAAGCGAGTATTCTAGTTGCTAGTATGTCATCATACCTTGAAAGATTTACGCTAGGGTTGAGATTAAGAGTTTTTTGCACTTCTTTTTTGTTTTCATATGGCAATTCCTCTTTTTGTGAAAAAGATTGGTTAAACTGATTAGAGGAAGGTTGCTGGCTTTGTGGTATTGTTTGTGGAATTGGTTGTTGTATTTGTGGTTCGTATGAATTCTGAAAACTGGATTGTGCTAAAGATTCAGATTTCATGTTCATCATATCATCAAATCCGCCCATATTTCCCATATTGGTTTCTGGGGCTCTTTGTGGTTCTGGTTCTGAGATTGGACTTGTTTCTGGTTCATTGAACGGTTGTTCTGGTATTTGTTGTGCTATTTTTGCTCCTAGGGGTTCAACAGGTTCCTGAGGTTTCGGAATATTTATTTCATCTTTTTGTGGTTCACAATTATTGGATAATACAGAGTCTGCAAGCATACCTATTGCACTTTTTTTTCCTCCTCCTGAACTTGAAAATCCTGAACTGAATGTAGATTGGGAATTTGTCATACCTTGTTTTGCTCTTTCTGCTTCTCGAGACATTGAAGAATCTTTACTTGACATAATTCCTGTTGCAATTGCACCAATTTGTTTTGTATCAGAATTATCACTTATTGCAGTTTTTGGTGTTGAGAGGTCTATATTTCTTAATTTCTCGAGATATTCATCTCTTTCTTTTGTTTGAGTTGATAAAATATTTGAAAAAGGATTTTCTTCAGAGTCAGAATTCTTTTTTCCTGCTTTAATATCTAGATTTTGTTTATCAAATTCAACTTCAAGTGATTTTTGAAGTGGATGTTTCCAAAAAATAATGTCAATATCTTTTTGTCTTCCGATTTGTTCTAAAAATAGATTATAAAAGTTTGTTGTAAAGATAAGACCATCAAGTTGGTCAAGTATAGAAATTCTCTCAAAGAGCCGATTTATTTCTTCTTGTGTTTTAATTACTAGATAAACTGGGTTTGGATATTGTTCATCAAGGTTGTCTCTAAATGTTAAAAGAGAAATTCTGTCATAGTTTTTTGAAGATTTATAGATGAAAATACCATCTTCATTGCTTATTTCTAAACTATTTTCCAAAACGCTTACGTGTTGAAGTTTTACTTGGCCTTTGGCATTTAGGTATAATTCTATTTGTGCATCATCGATTTCTTTTGTTTTTTTGTTGATTTCTATAAGTTCTTCATTTTCAAGAACTTTTGGAAATTCTTTAAGTTCATCTTCACGAAGTTTATTATGATCTTTAATTATTACTGTTTTTTGTTTATTTGGATAGAAATGGAATTTTTCTCCTTCTGTTGTATAGTATTCTCCTCCGATGTCAAGTGAGATATTATTTTCTTTTGAAAAACCAAAAGATGCGTAAAGGAGTAGTTTGTCAGCTTCTTTTTTCATATAAATTTTTTTGTATATTTCTTCTGATTCGATTATTTCAATTTGGAATTGTTTTAGCCTTTGTTTTCTGATTTGGTTGCCAGAATATTTAATATATCTTAAAAAAAGGTTTTTAATTCCAGATTCAAGAGTATTTTTTTCGTGCATGAATGAGTTAAGAGAAAAACTTTCACATCTCAATGTGATGGTAAATTTTGCATTGTTAATGGAATTCATAAAGTTATAATCTTTTAATTGAATTTCCATCATATTCTGAGAAATCTGGGGGAGAGCGTTCATAAGTTCTTTATGAAATTCGTTTGAAAATTTGATTTCTTTTCGACTTTCTTCTTTGAGAATTTGAAAAGTATCATCATGTGAGTCTTCATCAGAGTTAGAGTATTCATCTAAATAGACTTCAATATCTGATTCTTCAATGTGTGAAAAAAGATGATCAGAAGTAATTATTATCTTTTTAGTTTGAAGATATTGCTTGTTTAAATTATAGTATATTGTTTCTGAAGGGTTTCCCAGAACGCATAGTTTACTCTCTTCCATAAATTAACTTTCCGGGTTTTGCTTTTTTAAGTTTTTGGTGTCACGACTCATATGAACGATTAAGAGGACTGCTGCTACAGTTAAGTAAATATCTGCGAAATTAAAGGTTGAAAAGAAGGAAATTGAGATGAAGTCTTTTACAAATCCATAAACGATTCGGTCTATCATATTGCTAGCAATTCCGGCTATCATAAAAATATGCGCCCATTGTAGGATTTTTGTTTTCCAAAATTCTTTTTTGTATTTTATTAAAAAATATATTGTAATTATTGAGAGAACTGTAATTACTTGAGGATAAAATTGAAATCCTGAGAAGAGTCCAAATGCACTTCCAGTATTTTCCATATAAGTTAATGAGAGGGTTGAGGTTTGAAAAAGTGTTTTTCCAGTCATTAATGTTTTGGTTATTTGGTCGAGCAAAAGTAAAATTATTACCCATCTATAACTTTTTTTTGCAGTTCTTTCTTTTTCCATTGTGAAAAATATTTATATACTCTTTTATAAATGTTTTTTTAATGGCGAGAGTTAAAACTTCTTCAAAGGCAAGTATTACTGTGTCTTTTTCTTGGGTTTTTATGATTATAGTTGGTACTCTTTTTATCGTTTTGGCATATAATGTGGTTTCAAAGTATCAGGAGATTGAGCAGCAGAAGTATGATTTTGAGCTTAGGGGAGTTTTGCGTCAAGCTTTTTCTGAGATTGGACAAGATGAGGGAATTTCTACAAGTTCGCTAACGCCTCTTGAAGGAGTTTTTGCAAATAGGGAGGTTGAAATTATTTGTGAGGGCGGATTTTCAATCCTTTCTATTGATGGAAATTTGGATGCCAATAATGATTATTTGCAGAATTTTCCTGCTTTTATGACTTTTATTGATGAGGGGAAGATTTCGAGCACTTATTTAGCAGTTGAGAGTTTTAAAATGCCGTTTAAAATTACAAATGCTATGGGGATTGTTTCAACTAAGAATTTAATTGTTTTTGATGAGAATTCAGAGATGGCGGTAAAACTTGCAAGAAAATTTGAGCGAGGGTCTTATGATTCACTTAATTATGTTGTTAGAGATTTTGAGACCGGACTTTCTGGAATTGGAACAGAGATTGATGGAAAAGGAATTACAAGTGTTGTTTTTGTTACTGATTCTGGAAGTGAAGGAGAGGTTGTGGATGCTCAGGGAATTCCTGAGAGGAGTTATGTTGTAGCTTTTGATGACACTCCTCAAGGTAAAGGTTCTTATGGTTTTATTGAGTTTTTTAATGTTGAAGATTTGAGTTCTAGTCCTCCGAGTCAGAGTTTGGATAAATATGGATATGTTGATTTTGATGGGAGTTTGTCAATTCAGACTATGGCAGTTTTTTCTAGTCCTGAAGTTTTTGATTGTTCTTATGATTTAATGCTTTCTCATATTGAAAATGTTTATTCTTATTATGAACTTAAAGCGCAGAATTTTGCTGATAGTTCTGATAATTTATGTAATTTGGATAGTGCTGAACAAAAGATAAGATATTCTGATTTGAAAACTAGTCTTGGGGAGGCTAGAGAGTCAATAAACACAGATTTGAGAGAAACACCTGGGACAGTTTTTACTTCTATTTCGAAAGTTTCAAGTGACATGTCAAATCTTGAGAATTTTGATTGTGTGTATGTTTATTAAGGCAAATTTTAGCTTTTTTAACAATTTTTTCAAACAAACGCTTTTAAATAAAAGTTTGTTATTTGTTTTATGGCACTAAGAAAGCCTTTTTATCTTCAAAAGAAAACACTGGATTTGAGCTCGTTTGTTAATGAATGGGTTGAGGAAAATCGTTTGGATGAAAAATATGATATTAATATTCGTAAGTATGAAAATACTCTAACTTTCTCTCTTGCAAGATTAAGAAAGTCTAAAATTGCAAAAATTCCGATTGATGGTATTTCAACTTCATTAATGTTTAAAAAAATTACTGGATGTTATTTTAAGAATTATGATTATATTAACCTTACTGGAAAGGATTGTATTAATAGAATTGATGATGTTAAAAGGCTTTTAGAAAGGTTTACTTCTATTGATATAATTGAGGTTTCTGAACATAAAATTGTTTTAAAAGATATGCTTAATCCAAAAGATTTAAACATAAGAACTATTTTACATGAGATGATTGATTTAGAGAGAGTATTTTTTAATGAGCTTACAAAACCAGATAATAATAGTAAGTTTTTTTTTGCACAGAGTCTTGATAGAAATATTAATAAATTGACTTATTTGGGATATAAGGCTTTAAATTATAATCTTGAGACTTTAAGACATCCAGAAGATGTTCAAAGAACAATTCTTTATTGGAGAATTTTAGCAGCTTTGGAAGATGTGGGAGATCTTTTGAAGCGTATTACTAGGTATTTGAAGTCTGATAAGCAACATAATCCAATTATTGGTGATTTAATTGGAGAAGTAAGAGATTACTTTTTTTCTGTAGTTTCACATATTTTTGGAAAGAAGTCGGCTTTCGAAGATAAGCTTGATGGCTATCTTATGAAAAAAGAGTCTTTGCTTAGAAGCTTTGAACAATTTATTTCAACTATGAGGGATGATTTGAATCTTGGTCTTGTTCTTGTTCAATTATTTAAAGATATTTTAGGACAGATTACGACTCTTATTTATGTACTGATTGAGTTTGAATAATAGGAGAAGTAGAAGAATTAAGGTTATTAAGGAATTAATGTTCTTTCTATTCTTTTATGCAAAACTCTGTTTGCGTTTTCTTTTGGAGTTAGTTTTTCTAGAGCAGAGGAATTTTGTTCTTGTTTTAAAATCTCTACTAGTTGTGAAAATTTTGCATCATATGTTCTTGCTTTGATTTCTTTGCTTATATTTCTTATTTTTTTATCCTGTTCTGCAACTTGAGCTCTCATTCTTTTTTTTGCTACAGGATATGAGATTCGTTCAATTCTTTTCTCTAATTTCACTTTTTCAGTTTCTAAGGGCAAAGTTTCTGCTTCAATAAGTAATTCATCAAGAGCGCCTTCAACTCTTTTTGTTCCAAATACTGTTTTAAAATCGCAAAGTGATTGCATAGTTCCATAAGTAACATCTTGCGGTTTTATAGGATTACCTAATTGTATTGAAGTTCTAACAACTAAGTCTATGAGGGGTTTTAAATCTGGATTTGAATGTAGTTGCATTGCAGGGTTAAGAGGATCAGGTCCAAATTTTCTTTCAAATCTTTCTTCTTCTTGAGAAGTTAGTTGTCTTCTCGCTGCTTTTGCTGCGTATGTGAAGTAGAAATTCCATAGCCCTACCCCTTCTTTATGAATTCGTGGACATCTTCTATCTAGATCTCCTATATGTCCATTTAGTTGATTTGCTAGTTCACGCTTTAATGGGACTTGAGAAGAGTCAGGATTTAAAGCTGCTTGAAGTATTGGTACTAAACCTTTTGGTATTAATTTTAATGTTTTATCAGAAGTTAAGTCAGGCAATGGTTTAAGTGATGCTTCATATTGTAGTTTTACTTGTTCTAATTTTGAAAGAGTATTGGGTTTATGAACAGAAAATGGGTTTATTCCAGTTAATAATTTATAAAGTGTAACTGCTAAGGCTCTAGTATCTGCTTTATTATACAGATTATTTTCTCTAATTACTTTAACATCATAGTCATCATAGATTGTTCTTTCAAGTAATTCTGGAAGCATTTTTTCTAATCTTCCAACTAATTTTGATTCCAAGGAAGGAATTCCACATTCAAAATCTAGAAGCATAACATCACCACCATAAGTAATAATTTCATTTTCTTCACTAATGTCTCTATGGTGTTGATTTCCTTGGTTTCCATTATGTTCATTAATAATTTGAGCGAGTTGGGAAGCTGCTTTTGCTACAATGTAAGTCGAAATATCGGAAGGAAGAATACAACCTCTGTAAACAGCTTGGTCCCATAATTGTTGGGGTGTATTTCCTTCAACTAAATCCATTAAAAGGTAATAACGTGGGTCTCCATGTATTTTTACTTCACCACGGGCATGGATTCTTGGAACAAAAGGAAATTGATTTAGACCGCTATAAAGATCTATTATTTCTTGAATTTGTGAATTTTGACTCTCACTATATTGATGGTAAATTTTCAAGGCATAGGGTCCACAATCTGAAGAACAGTAAACAACTGTTCCTTTTGCTCCAGTACCTAATTTCTCGTGTACTATTAAAGGCATATGTGCGTTGAGTTTTAGATTTTTTACTCTTGAACTTCTTTGTTGATATGGTGGAGAAGAATTTTCTAAATCCAAATTTGGACTTTTTTTAGATTCTGTTTTTGTTACGCTATTCTCTCCCTTCATTTTCTTTAATATTTGAAAATTAATCTTTCTTTAAAAATATTTACTAATGGTGAAAATATTTTAATTTTTGTTAAATTTTTTCATTTTTGGGATAAATTATATAAATAAGTAGTTCTTTCTGTTCTTAAGGTGGATTTGGATGGTATTATTGAAACTATGGGTCTTTTTGATTTTCTTCCGAGAATTTCTTCGGAAAGAAATGCTAGAACTTTAATGGATCATAGTATATTTACTCGAGATTATATTAATAGATGGATTAGAAATCCCAACTCTATAACTCTTGAAGAAATGAATCAATTTTGTGGTAGATTAACAGAGCTGGGAAAACATATTGAAAGGGGAAATTTTTATTTTGTGCCCGAGATAATGACTGGATTAGAAAATTTATCTGGCACTTTTAAAAATAAAGCTAAAATTTCAAAAAGAATTGAGAGAACACTCAAAAAGAAGGGAGAGAAGGGAGTAAGAGTCAATTCTCCTAGTTATGATTCGTTATTGAAGATTTTAAATCGAATTGAGGCTAAACAAAGAAGAATGTCGGGAGGAATAGAGATTGATGATGCTCAAACTTATTTACATATTCTTGAATTTTTAGATAAACTAAATAGAAATGCCAGAGTGGGTGACGGAGGAATTCGAGTTTTAGGTACAGCAATTTATAATTCTGCAGTTTGTGGCATGAGATCAAATATTGTTAGTACAAGTTATAATCTACTTGATTTAACAAAAAGATATATGAATTCTTGTAGGGAAATGGAAGCACTTTTTGACGGAAATCCTCTTTTTTTTTACTTGTGTGATAACTTTGATAAAGTTACTCTCAAATATCGAACTTCAGAAAGAGAAGGAGTTCAAATCCGCACATAAATTTTCTTAAAAACCTCATTTTAAGGCAATTTAAGGCGTTTTCCCTTTGAGTAATGAAAAATATTTATAAACTATCAGTCTTGTTGTGATAGTATTAGGTCTGTAAAAAGCCTATATCCATATTGAAAATGGAAATGATCGTAGTAAAATCTAAAATTAAAGAAGTTGCAGGAAACTGTAACGTAGCAGGAGACTTTGCTGATGCTCTTAACGGAGTTGCAGTTGGTCTTGTTGAAGCGGCAGCTAAAAGAGCTGAAGCAAACGGAAGAAAAACTGTTCAGGCAAAAGATGCTTACGTTGGAAAATCTACTGCAAAAGTTATGCTAGTGGTTAAATCCAAAGTTAAAGACGTAGTTTCAGGTATGAACGTTTCCGGTAATTTTGCTGATGCTCTTAATGAAATGCTTGTTTGGTCTGTTCAGCAGGCTTGTGCTAGAGCTGAAGAGAATGGTAGAAAAACTATCCAGGCAAGAGACCTATAAATCTCTTGTAGCTTAACTAGTTATTAAACAACTTACACGCTTGGGCTCAAACCCAAGCAACTTACACCTAAAATTCTCTATTTGAAATGTAACTTCGTTATTTTTAGTCTTATGTATAAATATACATTGCGACTAAAAATGCCTTGTTCTATTTCAAAGTATAGAATTTTATGGTCTAATGTTTTATTTTCTAAATTTTAGTTTTTTTTATTCGTTTTGCTTTTGGCTTTTTTAATTATAGAAAGAATTAATTCTCACATTCTCCTTTGTAGAGAACTGTTGCATCTTTTGCTTTAGCCATACAAGCATTTGAAAAAGTCTGATTTATTGGAGGGCATGGCGCCCTTACACATTGAACCTGAACTGAAGCGCAAACCGGAGCATATTCCATTGTGCAAAATGTGTTCTGAGTGTCTGGAATATTTTCAACAGGAATTTCTTCTATTTTTTTCTCTGCAGAATTTTCTTCATTTTTCTTTTCTGATGTGAATAGACTTTTGAAGAAGTCAATTATTTTTGCAAAGAATCCTTTTTCCTCTTTTTTTTCAAAGATATTTTCTGGGTTTTTTTCTGCAAGAGTTTCAAGAATTTGGGTTTCGTTTTCTGCTTTGCTTACCAAAGAGTTTCCTGAACAAAGATCAGTGCTAAGTTTGTTTTCATATTCATTAGCATAAATAAGGTAATTTTCTCCTTCTTCAAAATCATATCCGCAAGCAGCACTCTCTATGGCGGTGTGCAGAGTTTTTACTTGAACATTTTCTCCTTTGTATATATCAATTAGCTGAATAGTTATTTCATATTCATTTCGGTTTTTATCAATTGAAGTAACTTTTCCAGTAAAGATTTCTCCATACATATTGTATTTATCAGTTACATTGTCTTGAAAAGCGCAACTACAGGCATTAACGCCCACAATCATAAATATAAGTCCGAGAGCAAATAATATTGATTTTCTCATAAGAAATAAATATTTTTCTTTATTTATAAATATGGTTTTAACTTTAACTTTTTTTAAAGTTATAAAGATAAAGATATATAAACATAAGACTTATAAATACATATAACTATTATAGTTTATGAGTTTGACAACAATTGCGATTTCGAGTACTTTAAGGGATAAGATTAAAGAGTTTGGTTTGAAAGGAGAGAGTTATGAAGATATTTTAAGTCGTTTTGTAGAGCATGAGAATGATAGACTTTTGAGAAGTGTTTTTATGTCAGATGAGAATACTACAACAATTGAAGATGCACTTGAGAGAGCTAAAAAGAAATGGAAATAAGAATTATTCTCTCTTTCAGATTAGAGGACGAGATAAATAGAATTTTTAAAAAGCAATCAATTGATATTTTAGAGAGGATTTATTCTTTAAAGGAAAATCCTAAACAAGGTAAAAAAGTAGGAAAAATAGGTTCTCTTGTTATAAAAGAGCTGAAGTTTGAGACATTTAGGTTTTATTTTATAGTTGATGGGTTTAAGTTAAAATTAATTGGAAAAGAAGATTTGAAGGAATTAGTTATTAGATTTGTTAGAATGTCGAAAAAGAATAATCAGTCAAAAGTAATTCAAGAAATTAGGGATATTTTGTTAAAAATTGGAATTGAAGGGTTTTA
>CAZLRR010000003.1:48931-51373 GCA_964562045.1 uncultured Methanosarcinales archaeon | reverse complement strand
TCAGCCACATGCCGAGGTCTTAAAAGTAAGAGATAAATTCAAATTCCTGAAAAACGCATAAGTTCAGAGTGTAGGCAAAGTTTTTTAAATCTCTAATTTTTATATTATCTATGGTAAAAAAACTTTTGGCTCAAATAAAATCAAAGCTTGAAGAAAAATATGGTGATGATTTTACTGGACTTGTTTTGTATGGTTCATATGCTAAAGGAAAACAACACAAATATTCAGATTTGGATATTCTAGTTTTATTCAAATTTAAAGTTCCAATTAATATGGTTCAAAGAAATAAATTAGTGGGAGATTTGTTTGATGATTTGGAGCAGGAGCACAGGATAGCAATAAATCCTATTATTTCCTCGGATTGTCAAATAGGAAAAACATTTTTAACTATTGAGATTGCAGATTATGCTAAGATTTTAGTTGATAAAAACAATGCAATAACGTTTCTTTTTAATGAAATAAAAAATGATTACAAGGAAGGGAGATTAAAGCGAATTATTAAGAAAGGAGTAAATATGATTCAAATAGTAGAAAATGCAGTTTGATAAAAACAAATTTATTAGAGATTATTTAGATGAAGGAAAAATGCGTTTAGAACTTGCGGAGTTTGCATTAAAGAAGGGAAATCCAAATACAGCAATTCGTGAATGTCAAGACTCTGTTGAATTAGTTTCAAAATGTTTGTTAATTGCATTTGGTTTTTATGTTCCAGAAAAACACGAAATTAAAGAAGATATTAAAGATATTGTTGATTTATTTTCAAAAGATTTTCAAAAAGATTTTGAGGGTGATTTTTATTCGTTGCTAAAGGAATTAAGAAGAGAAAGAGAACCAGCATATTATGGGGATGTTTTTCAAAATATTTCTCCGGCTGAGCTTTATACTAAAGAGGACGCACAAAACTTTATTAACAGAACTAAAAAGTTTTATAGTAGTGTTAGAAAAGAATTATTGGAGTATTTAAAATGACAAAATCAAAAATAACGCCTTGGGAAGTTAGTGGGAAGGTTGATTATGATAAATTGATTAAAGAATTTGGTGTTTCTCACATAACAAAAGAGCAAAGAGAATACTTGAAATCTTTAGCAGAAAAAAAAGGTTTACAGGAACATTTATTTTTGAGAAGAGGGTTATTCTTTGCTCAAAGAGATTTAGGAAAAGTTTTAGATGCTCACAGAGCAGGAAAACCTGTATTTTTGTATACTGGAAGAGCACCAGGAGGTTCTATGCATATTGGACACCTGGTTCCTTTTATGTTTACAAAATTTTTGCAAGACATTTTAGATTGTAATTTATACATTCAAATTCCCGATGATGAAAAATTCCTATTCAAAAAAGATTTAGATTTTAAAAAAATTGACGAGATGGCAGAATCAGATTTGCTTGATGTTGCGGCTATTGGTTTTAATCCAGACAAAACTTTCGTATTTAAAAACAAAGAATATATTGCAAAAATGTATCCATTATATCTTGAAACTGCAAAAAGATTAACTTTTTCTCAAGCAAGAAATACTTTCGGATTTACAAATGATTCAAATATTGGTCAGATTGCAATGCCTGCAATGCAAATTGTTCCAACATTTTTTGAAAAAGGATATTGCTTAATTCCATGCGGTATTGATCAAGATCCATACTTTAGGCTTCAAAGAGATTTCGCAGAAAAAATGGGTTATAAAAAGAACGCAACGATTTTGTCTCGTTTTTTAACTGCTTTAACTGGTCCAGAAGGAAAAATGTCTGCGAGTGAACCAGACAAAGCAATTCTTCTAACGGATGAACCTTCAAAAGTTAAAAAGAAAGTAAACAAATATGCGTTTAGTGGAGGAAGAGCAACACTTGAAGAACATAAGGCTAAAGGAGGCAATACAGATGTTGATGTTGCATATCAATGGTTGTATAATTTGTTTGAAACTGATGATAAGAGAATTGAAGAACTCAAAAAAGGATACGAATCAGGAGAAATTTTAAGTGGTGAGATGAAGAAACTTCTAATCGAACAAATAAATTTATTTCTTGGCGAACATAATGAGTCGAAAAAGAAGGCTAAAAAGCAACTTGATAAAATGATGTATTCAGGTAAATTAGCTAAAGAGATGTGGAATAAGGAGTTTAACTAAAATTCTTAATTGCAATAATTCTCTCAAGTAAAACTCTCATAACTTCAAACTCGCCAATAGTTAAACTCTTAGAACTCTTATTAATTTTAATTGTGAATTTATCACTAGTCTTGTTACACCAAATCTGAGTAGAATTACTCTCGAACTTATGAAAAAAAGAACATTTCCCCTCATTTTCTCTAAGCAGGTGAATAATTCCACCAAGCTCTGTATCGGACATTTTAACTTTTTCCCAGCTCCATTTTTCAGAAGATTTAATTCCCAGATGAAAATAACAGTCGTTTTGTCTTGATAATTGAATTTTCAAACAATTAATCTGTCCAAA
>CAZLRR010000003.1:0-48831 GCA_964562045.1 uncultured Methanosarcinales archaeon | reverse complement strand
AATAACAGTCGTTTTGTCTTGATAATTGAATTTTCAAACAATTAATCTGTCCAAAAAATGATTTGTCAAGTTTTAATTTTTGATTCATTTTTCTAATCTCACCCCAATATTTAAAAGTTCAACATAATGTGACCAACTTAACTGGTCAGACAGTGTCTGACTATCATACTTTTTAGCAAATAATCTCATATAAATTAAATTAGATCTTGAAAATCCTTTGCCCAAATCAGACTTTAATTCTTTTGTTAACTTTTCAAAAAATATGTTTTCATTTTCTTTATTTTCTTCTAAGTAACTTAGAATATATTTACCAATTTTATAATAAGTTTTAACTAAAGTTATATTTATTGTTGAATATATTTTTGATTTCGAGAGTAGTACTATTTTTTTCACCTCAGAAATTAGTTTTTTATAATTTGATTTTTCTATCATAGAATTAATTTTATTTTTTCCCTTTAAAAAACTTGGCTATGAAATGAGTAGAAAAATTTACTCAAATGTTGGTTTTTTGACTTTAAGAATATTAATTTCTTTTTCTTCATAAGTAAAAATTATTGTGTCTCCTCTTTCATATTTTTTATCAAGATTATGGATATAAAGTTCTTCTCCAATTTGTGGTTGGATTTCTGAGGCTTCTAGAATCTCTGTCACTCCAACAATTATTCCATTTGTAGGTTCATAAACCTGAACAACACGCCCTTCTACAATAGAAAATTCGTTCGAATTATGTTTGAGTAAAAGGACAATTATCAACAGCAAAAAAATTATAATTATTAAACTCATCAATTCAATATTGGACAATTTTTTCTTCATGTTTTTTCTGTAATTTTACTATTTATAAATATTAGTAATCTTTTTAAAGTATAAAGTGGTACTAAACTAATGATAAGAAAGACAATCTTTCTATTTGTATTTGTTTTAACGACTTTTTCAGTATTTGCACAAGGTTATTATGCTGATTTAACTTTTGATGTTGATTCTTCTGGACTTGTTAAAATTGATGGTGTTACAAATTCTCCTTCTTTTGAAAATCTTTCACAGACTCAAAATTTCACCTCAAAAAAAGGTGAGTTTTGGCTTTTGAATATTAGTTCTTCTGAAGTTTTTGATGAATACATTTATGAAGTAATTTTGCCCGAAAATGCGAATATAAATTATGTTAAAACAACTAAGAATTTTCGTATTGCTCAGGAAGGTGAGAGAATTAAAATTATTGGGCTTGCAAGTAACCAAAATTTGAATATTCAAATTCAATATACGATTGGTTTTTCTTCAGGAAGTTTTTATTCTTCGGGTGTTTTGATTCTTGCAGGGCTTTTTATTATGATTGCTTTAATTGTTGTTGGACTTATGTTTAAAGTAAATTATAGCAATAAAACTCTTTTAGAAAAGCATGAATCTCTTACAAAAAAAAGTTCATCAGGAAAAGAGAAAATCAAATATGAAATTTTAACTGAGCGTCAAAAACAAATCCTTGAAATCATAAAAACAGGGGGAAAACAAACTCAAAAAGAAATAGAATCAAAAATGCATATTCCTAAATCTTCAGTTTCTAGAAATATCGCAACTCTTGTTGCAAGAAAGTATTTGATAAAAGAGCAGATGGGACAGTCTAATTTTATTTCACTCAATGATGATTTTGAATACTAAACTTTTTAAAGTTTAGATTTTTAAGTTTATTATGGGAATTAATGTTGAATTTAATCCAGATTTAGCTTTGAGAAATTTCGAAGAGTTTGAAAAAGGAAATAGAAAAGAAGAAGAATGTATTCCAAAGAATTTAGAAGAAGGAAAAGTTTATGATTTTTTGAAAGTAGATCAAAGAAATTATTGGCTATTTGGAGAAATTCCTTTAATTGAAACTAAGGGCGGAGGAGTTTTATCAAGACCTATTGCAGGAATACAAATATTAGAAGCAACACATTTTATTAAAGATAATAAAGTTTATACTAAAGGCAAATATAAAGTTTTGGAAGTGTTTAAAGATAAAGAAATTAAATTTGAGTGTTTTGATAGGATTGGTTCTAGAAATTTTTAAATTCAAACAAACTTTTATATACCATTTAAATTATAATTAATTATGATAAATAAAAAATTTAGAGAATATCCTTTCAAGGGAATAAATTATAAGAGTAAAGGAGAACTTGAAATTGCAAAATTTTTAACTGCTCAGGAAATTAATTTTGAGTATGAGTTTCCAATTGCTGTAAAAGATGAGGATAAAACAAAACTTTGGTATCCGGATTTTTATTTGACAGATTATCAGATTGTTATTGAATATTTTGGAATGTATAAATATGATGAGAATTATAAAAAATCTGCGGACCACAAAAAAGGAATTTACAAGCAATGCGGTATTTTTTTTGTTCCGATGTATCATTTCAATAAAGATTGGAAAAATTATATTTTAGATAGTATTTTATCTCACCTAGAGGGGAGAGTTGATGCTATGAAAAACATTATTGAGGTTTATGAGAAAACAACGAAAAAGAAATATGGCTTTTTTGAAAAACTTAAATTTTGGAATAGGCCTCAGGAAAAGAGTGTTCTTGGAGATTTGGTAAAAAATACCACTAAGAAATCTTACTCAAAACCTAAAACTGCAACTAATGTAACAAATAAAACAACGGATAAAATAACATCTAAACCAACATATAAAAAGACATACAAGAAACCGATAAAGAAAGTTTATTCGAAATATGCTAAGAAGTAAAATTTTCTACTCACTTCATTAGGTAGATTTATAAATGTAAATTTTATAAAAATAATTATGACAAAAAATAATTCAATCAAATTGTTTAGTGATAAGAAAATAAGGGTTCAATGGAATGAGATTGAAGAAGAGTGGTATTTTTCAATAGTTGATGTTATAGCAATTTTAACAGAGAACGATTATCAGGGTGCTAGAAATTATTGGAAAGTGTTAAAATCAAGGCTTTTAGATGAAGGGAATCAGTCGGTTACAAATTGTAACCAACTGAAAATGCAATCCTCTGATGGAAAGTTTTACAAAACTGATGTTGCTAATACAAAACAATTATTAAGACTAATTCAGTCTGTGCCTTCAAAGAAAGCGGAACCATTTAAATTATGGCTTGCCCAAGTTGGAGATGATAGAATTAAAGAAATTGAAGATCCAGAAATTTCTATAACTCGTGCATTGAATAATTATTCAAAAAAAGGATATTCAAAAGAATGGATAAATCAAAGACTTAAATCAATTGATATTAGAAAAGAATTGACTGATGAATGGAATAGGGCGGGAATTGATAAACCTAATGAATATGCAATACTCACAAACGAAATTACTATGGCTTGGTCAGGTAAAAGTGTTAGAGAATACAAGAATTTTAAAAGTTTAAAAAGAGAAAATCTAAGAGATAATATGACAAATATGGAGTTAGTATTAAATATGCTTGCAGAAATTACAACAAAAGAATTTTCAGAAGTTGAGAATCCAAAAGATTTTGAAGAGAGCAAAACTATTGCAAAAAAAGGTGGAAGTGTTGCTGGAAATACAAGAAGAGATATTGAAAATCAAACAGGTAGAAAAATAGTTACAAAAGAGAATTCAAAGAAAATTCATTTTAGCAAGAATAATCAGTTAAGCTGAATTTTTCTCATTTGTTCCGCTAAAGTTCCGGCAGTTTCGGCGAATTTTTATAAATAGTTCCAGCCAAAATTAAGCACCGAAAATGAAAAGGATCGTTTCAATGCTAATGGCGCTTATGATGCTTATTGCTTTACCAGTAAGTATTTTTGCGCAGGAAAATGTAACAGAGGACATAAATTCTTCTGTTGATGTTAATGCATCTGAGGTTTCAGATGGTACTAACACTTCTGAGAGTGATGAAGTTGAAGAAGAAGTTGAAGTAATTACTGAAGATGAAGAGAAAATTTTGGCAACAAATCTTGGTGCAGAAATTAGGATGCTTCAACTTGAGAGAAGAATTGAGTTACATGTTGAGGGTTCAAATGCAATAATTGAGAAGTTAAAAGAGAATAATAAGTCAGTTGATTATGATAGATTATCTGAGATTGTTGAAGGTTTTGAAGCTCTTTTAGTTGAAATTGATGAGACCGATTATGAGCAAGATAATGAAGTTTTAGTAAAACAATTTGTTGATGTTAAAGCAAGTGCTATTGATTTAACTCAGGAATTTAGAAAAATTGTTTCGAGTTCTTTAAATGAAGAAGAAAAAAGAGAACTTCATAAAAAACTTGAAGAGAAAAGAAAAGAACTTTGGGAAGAGAGAAAGGAGAGACTTAGAGAAAAAGTTAATAAACATAATGCTCAAAGAGTAAGAAATATGCTTGAGAAACATGGTGTTGATGTAGAGGCTATTGCTGAAAAAATTGAGGAAGGAAATTTAACTATTGAAGAAGTTAAAGAAAAGATTAGAGAAAAGTATAATGCCTTGCCTGAAGAAAAGAAAGAACAGGTTAGGTCTAAAGTAAAAGAAATGGCTCAAAAAGAGAGAATTGCTACAAAAGTTGCAATTGAAAAACATAATGAATATATCGAAAATCGAGGAGAAAACGCTAAAGAATATATAGATAAAAGAATTGAAGAGCATAAAGAAAGAGTTCAGCAAAGAATAGGAGAACATAAGATAAGAGTTGAAGCTCATAGGGAACAGGTAAAAGAGAGAGTTGAAGCTCATAGGGCTCGAGTTCAGCAAAGAATATTGGAGGAAAAAGATGAGTTGGAAGAACTTGGAAATTTGTCTGAAGATGAGTTGGAAGATTTAGCTGAGGAGTATGAAGATGTTCTTGATGAATTAAATTTATCTGAAGAAGATTTGGCTGTTCTTGCAAACACAACGCAGTAAAGACAAAATTATAAAAAAGAGATTGTTGATAAAAAATTAAAATGATTAAAATTAAAAATTTAGTTTTTGTGTTTTTAGCAGTATTGTTGGTATTTGTTTCAGGTTGTAGTTCTCAGGACGAAACAGGTTCACAAATTGATGCTGTTGAAACAAGTGATGGTGACTCTACAACTCAGTCTAATGATGTTGCTGAGGTTATTGAAGAAGATTTAATTGATTCGGAAGACGATGATGTTGAAATCGGTTCTTTAATTTAAAATATTTATTCTTTTTTGAAAATTTTCTGATTTGTGGATAAGTTTTTAGAGTAAACTATTTAAAGTCTTTTTACTTGAGATTATTGATACCACAGTAAACCTTGTGTTTGGTTATTCTTAGAATATACCATTTTGTGGCGGAGTATTTCTAGTTATGATTCAATATTTCATGATTTCCCAGATTAATTCTTTATTGTTAAGTATAAGTTCTAGAAAAATATGTAATATCATTTTTTAATCCTCAAATTCGATATATTCTATTTTCTCTTTATTATTTTTTTTCGAAGAGAGAAGTTTTAGTTTTAAATTTCTAAGTTTTTCTTTTAGTGGTAGTTTTTTTCCAATGTTTAATTTTAGTTTTCTATTTCTTGGAACAATTTTTCTCATTGTTGTTTTATAACCCTCAGTGTTGGCTTTTTTCATGTTTTTTCTTTTGTATTCGTGCATTTTAAGGCTTATTATTCGAACGATTTTGTCTCTATTGAATACTAGATAAATTCCTGCAAGGATTGAAAATAAGGTTGTTACGTAAACGGGAGAGTATTGAGAGAAGATTATTATCATTAGAAAATATACAATTGAGATTAAAAATATTGTTGCAAGATATAAGTATAGTTGGAGTTTTCGAAACTCCTTGTTTTCGAGTAGGAAATTTATGTCTTTTCTCCTGTCGATTTTCTTTGGCATAGCAACTCCTAAGAGAACATTGTTTTTAAACTTTTCGCGTTTTTGGGTTTTTTCTTTTAAATGCCTGTTGTTACTTAGTTTTTAGACATAAATTATGCCGGTAGGTCAACTTTTTTAAATAGGAATTTATTCTTTTTATTATAAACTGAGTCTGGTTACCTCGGTTATTGAATATGGTAAATAGTTTTAAGAATAAAAATAGGTTAGATTATGAACTTCTGATGCCGGCAGGGAGCTTGGAGAAAGCAAAATATGCAATTGAATTTGGTGCTGATGCAATTTATTGTGGTGTGCCTGCTTTTACGCTTCGTGGAAAATCTACGATGAATATGAATGATTTGAGAAAGATTATTCCGTATGCGAAAAAGAGAGGTGTTAAAGTTTATTTGGCGGTTAATATTTTTCCGCATTCTTTTAAGTATGATTTGTTTTTGAAAGAGATGAAGATTATGGTTGAGGAGTTAAAACCTGATGCTTTTATTATGGCTGATCCAGGACTTATTGATATTACTAGAGAAAATTGGCCTGAGGTTGAGATTCATTTGTCTGTGCAAGCGAATAATGTTAATTGGATGAGTGTTAATTTTTGGAAGAAAATAGGGATAAAAAGAGTAATTTTGGCAAGAGAACTTACTTTAAAAGAAGTCGAGGAGATTCATAAGAGAGTGCCTGAAATGGAGCTTGAGTTTTTTATTCATGGTTCAAATTGTGTGGCTTATTCTGGAAGATGTTTGCTTTCTAATTATATGAATTATAGAGATTCTAATCAGGGTGTTTGTAATAATGCTTGTAGGTTTAAGTTTAAAACATATAAAGGAAAAGATTTTGAGCCTTTGCAGTTGCCAGATTATAAGAGACCTTCGGAGGGTACTTTTTATGTTGAGGAGCAACTAAGGAAAGGAGAGCTTTGGGAGATGGATGAGGATGAGAACGGAACTTACTTGTTTAATGCTAGAGATAATGCAATGGCTGAGCATTTGCCTGAACTTATGAATGTAGGAGTTTGTTCTTTTAAAGTTGAGGGGAGAACAAAGTCTGTTTATTATGCAGCAATTGTTGCTAGAACTTATAGAAAATTGTTTGATGAGATTTTAGCAGGTAAAAAACCTGATGTTGATTGGGCCATAAAGGAATTAAATACGACTTCAAATAGAGGTTTTGGGCCAGGATTTTTACTTGGCAATCCTAAAGAGGAAGCAATTAATTATGAAAAGAAAACTTCTAATCAGACTCACATTTTTACAGGGATTGTTCGAAAGGTTTTAGATGCTTCAAAAAAGAAATCAAAGATTTTGATTGAAACACGTGCTAAGTTTAAAGTCGGTGATGAGCTTGAGTTCTTAACGCCTGAAGATATTTTTAAGTGGAAAGTTGATAAAATTATAAAGCCCATGTCAAGTGGTGAAGATGTTGAACTTGAAGAAGTTTCAGGTGGCGTGGATTTTTTAGTAGAACTGAATGTACCGTTTGAGATTAAAAATGAGTATTGTGTGATTCGAAGAAAACTAACAAAAGAAGAGTTTGAAAAGCAGGAAAATTAGTTCATATTTTCATTTTTTTGTATCTAATTTACATTTCTTCTAGCGTAATTGTATCTTTTGCAGAATTTGCCGAGAATCTATTTTTTAAAGATTGCAGACCAATATTTTATTCCCTTTGTGTGGTGTTAAAAAATGAGTGTTACACAAGTTATTAAAAAAATTGTTAGTGTGGGATTTTTTATATTTTTTATTTCAGTAGTATTTTCGAATAATCCTTCATTAATTACAAGTTATCCTGCTGGGACAGTAGAGAATGTTAATTTAGGTTTTGTTGAGTATGTTCCAGAAAATTATAATAATGAATCTATTCCTTTGCTTATTCATTTTTCGGGAGTAGATGAGCGGGGTGATGGAAGTTTGGAATCGTTAGGTTTAGTTAATGGTTCTAGGTCAATTAATGGGCCTTTTTATTTGATTGTAAATGAAAGAGACGAGATTGTTAATTTTGATGGAGATGAAAGAGCTATTATTATCTCTCCGCAGATTTCGGTTTCTGAAAATTATAATGATAACAGCGTTCAAATTGAGGTTGGTAGAGTAGTTAATAATGTTATGAGAAGATATAATATTGATAGAGATAGAATTTATGTGTCTGGTTATAGTTACGGAGGACAAACAGGTTATGCTTTGGTTTCTGGAAACTATATGCCTATCGCATGTAATCTGCCAATTTCAAGTCAATATATTGGTGATGGTTATATGGATTCTGTTTTAGTTAATATGCCTATTTGGGCACACCATAATCAACCAGATGATATTATTGATAGTGAAAATTCAAAATTATATTTTAATAGTATTGCAAATTTGATGCCAAATGGAGACTCATATTCAAGTTTAGATGAAGGGTATCCAGGTACATTTTCGGGTTCTCAAGGAAATCCTGCGAGTACTCATATGAATGCTTATTTAGATGTTGGGAATGATTGGGTCTGGACTGAAGGTATTAATGTTCCTTCTGAGGGTGAAGATTCTCCTTTAAGGATTACGTTGTATAATGATTTAGGTCATGAGTGGGAGAGAGCATATTCTAATCCTGAAGTGTGGGATTGGATGTTTAATCAGAGATTGTCTAATAATCCAAGAAGTGAATTTGATATTTCAGAAGTCATTCAAATTAATGTTAGGGACACGATTAATGCTCAATACCATGGCGGTGATTATGTAATTGATTATTCATTTACCTCTCCAAATATTAATGGTGCATTCCATAGTTATTATGCATCTGAGGGCTCTTTTGAAAAGTATGTGGTGGCACCATATTTTGTAGAAGATGCTGAAATGGATGTGTTTATGTGGTACCCTTCAAGTTCTGAAGGAAATTTAGCTAATAATCTTCGTGTGACTATCCATCATAAAGGTGGTAGTGATGATGTTTATATTAATCAGAATGAAAATGCAGGACAATGGGTTGATTTAGGTAGATATGAGTTTTCTGCCGGACAGGAACCTAAAATTGTTGTTGATACTTCTGATGATGGAGGTTTAACAGTTTTAGATACTTTTAAGTTTTCGAGAGTTAATTCTGGTGGAGATGATGACGGAAATGATGATGATGACGGAAATGATGATGATGACGGAAATGATGATGATAATGGAGATGATGACGATAATGGAGATGATAATGGAGATGATAATGGAGATGACAATGAAACTCCTTTGGGACCTTTAGGTCTTAAATATGGATCTGGAAGTGCAACTAATGGTGGAGAGTATAGTAATGCTCCATTAAAGGGAAGTTTAAATAGTAGTCTTAATGGTAGTGCATATTTGTTTGCTGTTATTGATGGAGAGCATCATAACTTTAGTGAGTTTTGGTTTGATGTTGAGAATAGGGCGGGAAACAATTTAGTTGACGTATTTGATGGTGCTACAACAGATGTATCTGGTGGTGAACATGTAGTATTTTCAGACGTTGATGGAATTTCTGGACAATATGTAAAGTATAATGGTGTTAATAGTTATCATCGTTTGGATCCCGATTCAAAAGCTGAGTATTTCACTATTGCTATGTGGATTAACCCTGATTCTCTTTCAGGAGAACATGGTTATGGTTTAATTACTGGTCATTCGGATTCTTTAGGAACTTATTTCTTAGGGAATACTTCTAAAAATGAAGGTGGTCCAGGAATTACATTGTTAGGTAATACTGAAAATGATACTGCTGAGGCGATATTTTCAAGTGAGTTGAAAACAGAAGAATGGCAACATATTGCTGCAACATATGATGGTAAAAGATTAAAACTTTACTATAATGGTGTTTTGGAAGATGATGTTGAGGCGAATTTTGGTCCTTTAGAAGATAAAGAGAATCATAGTGATATGATATATCTAGGTTCTTATGCTACATCTTCTTTGGGAAGATATAATGGTTCAATGGATGAAGTAGTTTTATTGGATCATGCTATGGATTCAAATGAAATTAAGAGTTTGTATGATGCTAAAGCAAATAGTTTGGTCACTACAATGAGTTTGCCTTTAGGTGAATATAATTATAGTTTACATGGTAAAAATTCTAATGTAACTGAATCACTTGAAGCTAGAAGTTTTGAAATTATTAGATCTTCGGGTGGTGACTCATCAGGTGGTGACTCATCAGGTGGTGGTTCCTCTGGTGGTGGTTCCTCTGGTGGTGGAGGAGGAAGTAGTTCTAGGAGTTCTTCTTCACGTAATACTGCAGAACAATTGGGAGTGACTTCTCTGTCAAATGCCACTGATGAAAATTCCTCTGGTGTTGATATATCCCTTATTGACAATATTGATTCTGAAGAGGATTTAGAAGGTTCTTTCTTGAGAGAAGTTATCGTTTTTGAAGCAGAAAATTATGTTGTTTCAAAATCTGGAGTTTATGGAAAGAATAAAGTAGAGATTAGAAGTCCTAATCCAAAAGTTTCAGTACAGTTTTTAGAAGATGAAAATCTTACGAATGATTATTCTGCTGCAGTTGTTGAGTATTATGAAGACTTAAATACGGTTGTAGTAAGTAATCTTGAACTGGAAAATGAAACAAAAACCATTAGAATTCCAAGAATGTATTTTTCCGAATATGTTTGTGTAAAAGATATGGAGATTCGAGAATTGTCTGAATTTTCGGGTGATTGTACTGGTGAGGAGGAATATTTAATAGAATGTAATGGAGAAAGTTCAGGTAATTATGTGTGTCAGAGTGATGGAGATTATTATGTAATTAGTGGATTGAAACATTCTGCAATTAAAGAAATTTCGGATTTGAGTATTGTTACTCAAACCGATTCGCCTGAGACTAATGTAGAAGTTGAAAGGGTTGAGGAGAATAATACTGCAGCAACCGTTGGAGTAATTATATTTCTTGCATTGCTTGGTGCTCTTATTGTTCTTCTTGTAGTTAGAAGAGGTAGGAGAAAAGTAGTTTAGGGGATTTAATTATCCCTTAATTTTGCAAGAAGTTTTAATATTTCTATGTATAACCAAACTAAAGTTATAATTAGTGACATTGCTCCGAACCATTCTAGATATTTTGGTGCGTGTGCTTTTTCGCTTTCTTCAATAAAGTGAATATCTAAAATAAAGTTAAGTGATGCAATTGCTACAACAACTAAACTAAATATTATTCCTACTGGTCCAGATTCGTGAATTAGTGGAATTGTAGTTCCGAAAAATGACATTATTAAAGATACCATATATGTTAAAAATATTGCCATTGTTGAAAAGATTACTATTTTCATGAAAGTTTTAGTTACTTTTACAAGGCCTGTTCTGTATGCGATAAATGCTACTACTGCAACACCTAAAGTTAGAAGGATTGCTTGAAGTGCAATTCCTGGATAAATCATTTCAAAGAAATATGTGATAAACCCTAAAAATGCTCCTTCTAAAACAGAATAAACTGGCGCTATGACTACTGCGGTTTTTGGTGCAAAAGCTGCAACGATTACTAAAACAATTCCTCCAAAGATTGGAATCCACCAAAAACTAGCAACAAGATTCATAACAACTGGGTTTACAATTGTTAAAAAAGCACTAACTACAACAAGAAAGAGTAAAAAGATTGCTTTTGTCATTGTTGAGTCTACTCTCATGTGCTCATGGCTATGTCCGTGAGCATTTTTTTCTATTACTTTAAACATTGGATTTTCTGCATGCGTTCTCATAATAATTATATAAATCTGTGTTTTTTATAAATTTAAGTTTTAACTTTCTTGTATATCTTCTTGAGTTTCTTCGCTAAATGAAGTTACAACTTCTGGCATTAATTTCTTTTTGAATTTTTTTAGCTTTTTCAAGTCTTCAAGTTTTATTTTTCCCATCATAAGTTCATTTATGTCGTGATTTTTTGAGTATTCTTTTATTATTAAATAACCTTCAAAATAAACGTAATCTTTTGTAAATCCTCCGAGTTGTGATGTGTCACAAAGATTTCTTTTAGCACGATAAGTTATCATAAAAGCGGCTCTATCGGGGAAATTATGTTCTTTTAAGATTTCAAATATTTCAAAGAAACTTTTTGTTAAACAATAATATGTTGCAATAACTCTTCCAGCATAAATAAACATTTGAGCTTTTGAGAGCACACCTTCTCTATCTTCGTTAAATACTGCAATTCCTTCTTCTGTTTTTAGATACTGGGCAGTTCCGTTTTCTAAAAGTTTGATTCCTGAATTTCTTCCGTTGAAATATCTCATATAATGAACATCAATTTCGTGTGCTTTTAATCTGTCTAAGTCAAGTGATGTGAATCTCTCATTTGGGTTAATTTGGATTAATTTTAATGCTGGTTCTATATTTACTTTAGAGGGCATATCAAAATATTCAACTTTAACTTCATCTCCAGTTAGTTCTTTAACATAATTTTTTAGGGCGTTTCCTATTTTTCTTGGGGTTAGTCTTTCGAACCGAACTTTTACTCTTTGATATTCTTTAGCAAATTTTTGTGCTTTTTTTAGAAGTTTTCTTGATGGTATTCCTTTGCATTTAATAATGTATTTTGTGTTTTGTGAATTTCCCCACATTGATTGATATTTAATTTCATTTTTGATTTCTTCAAGTCTTTCTTTGTATAGTTTTTTAATTCCATATTTATCAAAAAATGTATTGATTTTGAAATTGTTTAGTTTTTCAATTATTTTTTCATCAAAGTCTTTTTTTATGAATTTTAATTGCGGATTATAAAATTTATCGTCAACTCTTGCAGTGAAAAATTTACGTTTTTCTTCTTGCAGATTTATGCATTTTGGAAAAGTTAAATCAAGTGTTGTGATTATTTCAGTGTAAAATTTTTCAATTTCTTTTATCTCTTTGAAATAATCTTTATCTTTCATAAATTAAATTTTATGGATTTGATTTATAAAATTTTCTTACTTTCTTATTTTATTGGGTTTTCAAATCCTGTATTAGTCTCAGTAGGATATTAAATCTTACATTAATTTTAAGTAAAATTCTGTTTTGTTGTACAAAACTTGACAACAACTTCTTTATAAACTTTGCAACTAGCAAACTTTTATAAAGCAAATTTAATTTCTTTTTATTACAAAATGGCTCAAAAAGCACAAAAACAAGAAAGTGTCGCAAATTTTGTAAGAATTGCAAGTACTGATATTAACGGTAATGCAACTCTTGTGCATGGTCTATCTAATATTAAAGGTATTGGAAAGATGTTTTCAAATGCACTTTGCGTTGCTTTGGGTCTAGACAAGAATTTAAAAGTTGGAGATTTGTCTGAAAAACAAATTGAAACAATTGAAGAGTTTTTGGCTAACCCTGAGAAAAAGGGCATTCCAGAATGGATGTTGAATTACAGAAAAAATCCTGAAACTGGTGAAAATCATCACCTCGCAACTAAGGATATTGACTTTAACCTTATGCAGCTTAAGAGAAAACTTGGTAAACTTAAGACTTACAGAGGTTTGAGACTTAGGCTGGGTCTGCCTGTAAGAGGACAGAGAACGGCATCTAACTTTAGAAGAAATAAGACTTTGGCTTCAAAGAAAGCAAAAAGTCTGGGTAAGAGGTAAAAATGGGACTGCCAATTAAACATAGAAAAAAATTTGTTTCTCATAAGAAAAGATGGGATAAACAGACTATTGTAGATGAGGGAGTTCTTGTGAGTGATTATGCTCTTAAGAATAAGAAAGAGATTAGAAGAGTTGAACTTTTACTTAGTAAGTTTAAAAAAATTGCTAAATCTTTCAATAAGAGTGCTGAGACTAAAAATTCACCTCAGGCTAAAGCTTTTATTGATAGTCTAAAAGCTAAAGGTTACTTAAATCCTGAAGCAACTTCACTTGATGAAGTTTTAGATATTACAATCAGAAATCTTCTGGAGAGAAGATTATCAAATATTTTGTATAAACACAAATTAGCAAGAACTCCTGCTCAGGCAAGGCAATTTATTGTTCACAGACATGTTTTTGTTGGAGATAAAATGTTTACTTCTCCTTCTTATCCTGTTTCACTTGCTCAAGAACCGATGGTTTCTTTTAGGGGAACATCATCTCTTGCTGATGAGAATCACCCTGAGAGAAAACTTCAGGAAGAAAATATTGAAGATTTGAGACAGAAAGAACAAGTAATGCCAAAACCTGAAAAAAGAGGTCCTAATGCTGATGAGGTTGAAGCAAAACTTGATGATGAAGAACAAAATGAGGCTTTAGTGGAGAAGTAAAATGGCAGAAGAGAAGAAAACAACAAAAAAAGCAGCTACTAAAAAGGCAGCGGTTAAGAAAGAAGAAAAAGTAGAAAAAGTTGAAGAGAAGAAAACTAAAACTACAAAAAAAGCTTCTGTTAAAGAGGAAAAACCTGAGGTTAATCAAGAAGTAACTGAAACTGAAACAGAAGAATCTGTTGAAGTTGAAGTAAAAGAAAAACCTAAAAAAGAAGTTAAGAAGTCAAACGAGAATTGGGGTATTTTACATATTTACTCTTCCTACAATAATACTCATCTTCATGTAACTGATATTTCAGGTAGTGAGACTATTGTTAAAGTAACTGGAGGTATGGCTACAAAATCAGATAGGCTTAAAGCATCTCCAAATGTTGCAATGGCGGCAGCTAAGATGGTTAGTGAAGCCTGTCACCAGAACGGTGTTACTGCGCTTTATGTTAAGTTAAGGGCTGTTGGTGGTCATAATGGTCCTCTAACTCCCGGTCCTGGTTCTCAGGCAGCAATCAGAATGCTTACAAGATATGGTATTAAACTTGGAAGAATCGAGGATGTAACTCCTATTCCTCATGATGGTTGTAGAAAGAAGGGTGGAAAAAGAGGTAGAAGAGTATAAACTTATGCAAAATGGTTGATTTAAAAATTGATGGCGAGAAATCTGTGTTTGTATTTAAGGACACTCACAATTCAGTTGTGAATGCTATTAGGAGAATCGTTTTAGACGAGGTTCCAACTTTTGCAATTGAAGATGTGGAAATCATCGCGAATGAATCACCTTTGTATGATGAGACTCTAGCGCACAGACTTGGACTTATTCCTTTGAAAACTGATTTAAAATCATATAATTTCAAAGAGAATTGTTCTTGTGGTGGTGTTGGATGTGCACTTTGTGAGGTTAAAATGGCTTTGAGTGCTGACGAAGAAGGATATGTTTATTCCGGTCAGATCAAATCTGATGACCCTCAGGTTGTGCCAGTTGATGAAAAAATACCAGTTACTAAAATTGTTAAAGGTAAAAAAGTTGAAGCTAATATGAAAGCGATTTTGGGAAAAGGTAGAGAACATGCAAAATGGGCTCCAGCTCATGCTTATATGAAAGAGAATGAAAATTCTCTAGAGTTAATTGTTGAACCTTTTGGTCAGTTAGATGCAAAAGAAGTATACAATAAAAGTTTAGATATATTAAAAGAAAAAATTGAAGAATTGGAGAAAGGATTATAAAAATGGCAGCTAAAAAAGAAGATACAAATGTTGTAGTTATCGATGGAAAAGATTTAATCCTCGGTAGGCTGGGTAGTAAGGTAGCAAAAATGCTTCTTGCAGGTATGACTGTTAAAATTGTTAATTGTAAAGAAGTTGTTATCCTTGGTAGAAAGAAGTTTTTGGTTGAAAGATACAAAAACAAGATTGCTAATAAAGTTGTTGGGCAAGGACCTTATTATTCCAGAAGTCCAGCAGATTTAGTTAGAAGAGCTATGAGAAATATGCTTCCTTATAAAAATGAGAGGGGAGTTCAGGCATATAAGAGGCTTAAGTGTTTCAATAGTGTTCCAAGTATTTTACTTAACTCTGAAAAAATTAAGGTTGAGGGTGCAGAATTAAATATGGATAGTGTATTTTATTACACTAAGATGGTTGATTTATGTAAAAGTTTGGGGTATAACAGAGTATAAAAATGGCAAAACAAAATAAAAATAATGTTCAGACTGTTGGAAAAAGAAAGACAAGTGTTGCAAGAGCAACAGTTGTTAAAGGAAAAGGTTTACTTCGAATTAACAATCAGTCCCCTGAGGAATATTTTACAAATGAGCTTGTTAGACTTAGAGTTAAAGAACCTTTATTGATTTCAGATTCAGCTGATAAGTATGATATTGCAGTTAATGTTTTTGGTGGTGGAATTAATTCACAAGCAGATGCAGTAAGACAAGCTATTGCAAGAGCATTGGTTGAAGTTACCGGCAACGAGGAATTAAGAAAACAGTTCATCGATTATGACAGAGCTTTAATTGTTGCTGATACGAGGTTTAAAGAAATGAAGAAACCGAATAACTCTCATGCGAGAGCAAAGAGGCAGAAATCATATAGGTGAGCAAAATGGTTAAAGAATATAAAAATAAATGGATTAAAGTTAAATGCCACAAATGTCAGAATGAACAAATTATGTTTGGTCATGCAGCTACTGAAGTTAAATGTTTAAAATGTAATGAAGTACTTGCTGTGCCAACTGGTGGTAAGGCTGCAATCAAGGCAGAAATCCTTGAAATTCTTCAATAAATTTTTTCTTTGTAGAATAATAAAATTGTACATTTTATTGTATGTTGTTTGTATATATATTGATTTTTATTTTAAAAAATTAGTTTTCTTTTGAACTAAATTCAAATTTTTCTGTTATCTGTTTATGTGCAGACTCCCATTTTTTAGTTTTAAATAATATTAATCTAATGTTTTTTACTGTCATAATAACATAGATTTTAAAGTCTTTTTTCTGATCAAGAAATACTATCTCTTCTTTTTTAGTTACTTTTTCGTATTCACAAACCCATTTTTCCCATATTGGAGGATTTACTTCATCTGAAATTTCAAATATATTATCTAATATTTCTAATGTGTTTTTTGAGGGTTTAAATTTGTAAATAATTTCAGTCTCAGTGTTTATTATTCCTTTTATTTTTGGTTTTTTAATCTCTATTTTCATCTACTTTTATTTGTATTAAATATTTATAAAAGTTACTTAAATTAAACTAGAAATAAGAATAAGTTAAAATATTAGATTATTTTATTTATTCATTCATATCTTCGTCTTCACCAGCAGGTGTTCCGAATTCTACATCTTGAATGATAATAATGTCTCCAAAAGCCTTGAAAAACTTCTGCGGGATAATTACTCCTTTTGCATCTTTTACTTTACTTGATAAAAGAGATCCTGGAACTGCTTTAATCTTCCAGCTTTTAATTCTGTTTTCTTCAATCAGGGCTTCCTCAATTTCTCCAAAGAAGTATCCTGAATCTGTAAAAACCTTCATATCGTAAACGTCTGTTATTCTTTTGAATCTTGCCATATTTTTTAACACCTTTTTTTATTTATAAAGTTTTAGTTTTTAGCCGTTATTGTTGCTATTTTCCTCAGAGCCGCTTTTACTTACCATATAAATGATAAATCCAATTGCAATTATTACGATAACTGTAATTACATCAGAACTATTGACATTTAAATCTGTTAACCAATCATAAATTAATGCCAAAGCGCCTGTAACATATAACAGAACGCCTAGTGCTACCAGAAAGATAATAATTCCGATAGTCCATGCTGCCCATTTCTTTATTGTGCCGTCCTTATCAAATAAAAGTTGTTTATATTCGTCTCCGAATACAAAAGCAAGCAAGATAAGTACTACAAGTATAAATATTATGAAAAGGACAATATTTACGATTAAATACTGAATATGCATTACAGTCTGAACTGAAACTATTGCAAACAGACCAAAGACTAGAGAAATTACAGTGTGCACAGTTTTTAGATGTTTATTATTTGCTCCTTCTCCGCTTACATGAAAAATTTTGGACTTTTCAAGTATTGCATATACAATTACGTATACAAGCAGGAAAGGTAATATAACATCATAAAAATGTATTACCTGTAATTTATCTATTATTGCTCTGAAATCGACCATTTATCTAAAGGATATCTTCTTCTGAAATTACCAGAAAGTCTCCAATTGCAATTACTGCATGGAATGGAACTAAAAAGTCCCCATTAGTATCTTTTTCCAAAGTTACGTCTTTAACATATTTTGTAGGATTAACGATAGTGAAATCGATAATCTCTCCGGTTTTCGTATCGAATACAAGGTCTCCCACTTCTCCGAACTTTTTACCGCTTTTACTTACAACTACTTTATCTAGCAGTTTTCGGGACAAAATCTTTTCTTTTGCTTTCGCTTGAACCATTTTGTATGATAAATTTACATTTATGTTTCTTTATATACTTTTTGTTTCCTGTAGGTTTGGACATTTATAAAGAGAAAGTGGGACATTTGTGAGTGATTTATAAAACAGTTTGGATTTTTTCACTTTGGAGTGCAAACAAAAGGTATTAATTGTCAACATACTAATAGTTCGTATATGAACAGTAAATATCTTCAAGCAATTCGGGATTCTGAGGTCTGGAATAAAGATTTTAGTGATTACGATGATATTTTGGATAATGGAATTTTAGAATGTGAAGAGATAGATTTGACCGGAAAGTTCATGTTTTCAGTTCTTAGAACATCTCAAATGATAGAAGAAATTCTAACTAAAATGCTTTTTGAACATGATTTGAGTTTGCCTCAGCTTGCAGTTATTGAAACTTTGTATTTTGGCAGGCAGAAAAACTTATCCCAGGAAAAATTATCTAAGATGATTTTTTGTTCTAAAGCAAATATTTCAAGTCTTCTTAATCGTATGGAGGAGAAGAAGTTAATAATTAGAAAGGAAAATCCTGCGAATAAAAGAGAGAAAATTGTTCAGATTACTAGGGAAGGGGAGAATAAGTTATATGAGGTTTTTGTTGCAAATCATCAGAATTGTATGAGGTCTAGTATTATTGAAGATGAAATGGCTAAAAAGTTTGTAACTTCATTAAAAAATGTTAGGGAGAAAATCAGGGAGAAAGAAGATGGCTACAAAAAATAATAGTGTTATTGAATTAAAGGATGTTTGGAAAACTTATCATCTGGGCGACAATGTTGTTCATGCTTTGAAAGGACTTAGTTTTGGTGTGAGGCGGGGCGAATTTGTTGCAATTATTGGAAAATCCGGTTCAGGAAAAACGACTGCGGTTAATATGATTGGATGTTTGGATAATCCTTCAAAAGGTGAGATTTTTTTAGGAGAAGATAATATTTCTGATTTGACTGAGAGTGAACTTGCAGTTATTAGAGGTAAAAAAATAGGTTATATCTTCCAGAAATTTAATTTAGTGAAAACTCTTTCTGCTCAGGAAAATGTTGAACTTCCTATGATTTTTCAGGGAATTCCAAAACATGATAGAAAACATAAGGCAAAAGAGTTGCTGGTTACTTTGGATATGGCTGAGAGATTGATTAATAAACCTTCTGAATTATCTGGCGGTCAACAACAAAGGGTGGCTATTGCTAGGGCGCTTGCTAATGAACCCGACATTATCCTGGCAGATGAGCCTACTGGAAATTTGGATTCCAAAACTGGGCACATTGTTATGGAGTATTTAAAAAAACTTCATAAAGAAGGAAAAACAATCATATTAGTTACTCACGACGATAAGTTGTCTCATTATGCTCATCGAAGAATTACTTTGGTGGATGGGCAAATTGTTAGTGATGCTCCAAATACAAAAATATTATAAAATATAAAATATAAAATATAAAATATAAAATGATACAAAACAATTTATTTAAATTATTTATTGCAGGATTTTTATCCTTGTTTTTCATGACAGGAGTTTTTGGTATAAATGTTATTTTATCAGAACAAAACCCTGATCCAGTAGCTCCAGGAAATTTTGTTTATTTGAATGTTAAAGTTTCAGATACAAGTTCTAATTCACCAGTAACTTTAACTTTTATTGAGAATGAAAATTTTAAAATTGCGGCAGGAAGTGATACACAAAAAAATTTGGGCGTTATTGATTCTGCAACTGTTGTTGCAAAATATAAGGTACTTGTTTCTGAAAATGCACCTATTGGAATTAATACTGTTGAATTTAGAGTAAATAAAGGTGGAAATGCTTTTACATATGAGTTTGATGTTTTGGTTGAGGAGGCTAATCCAACTCTGCAAGTGAATGAGATAGAGATTGGTGAGATAAATCCAGGAAAATCTGCATCTTTGGGCATTAAATTGGAGAATACAAACTCAGTTTCTTTAAAAAATATTGTAGTTAGTTTAGGTCTTGATGAAGTTGAAGATGGAGTTTTAAGTACTACTTCGGGTTCAAATGAGAAGATTTTATCAGGAATTAAAGGTAATGAACAAAAAATGATTGAGTTTGAATTGACTGCAAGTCCTGATGCTGAGGCTAAACCATATATTTTGCCGATTACTTTAACTTATGAAGATAGTCTTGGAAATTCTTATGAGAGAGAAATTCTTGGTAGTGTTAGAGTTTCTTCTGAACCGATTTTGTCTTTGAAACTTGATTCACAAGAAATTTATTCAACAGGTACTGGAAAATATACTTTTTATGTTGCTAATCCTGGAACTAGTTCTATTAAAGGGACTAGAATTACAGTTTTGCCTGGAGAGGGTTATGAAGTTATTGAGGGAGAGTTCCAGTACGTTGGAGATTTGAATCCGGATGATTTTCAAACAGTCCAGACAGAAATTTTTGTTTCAAGTGCTGATGTTGATTTGATTAATGTAAAAGCAGAATATCTTGATAGTTATAATAATGAAGAATCAAAAGAATTTAGTGTTCCGATTAAAATTTATAGTTCTGGTAAACTTGCTGAACTTGGTCTTAATGGTGCTACTTCTGGTGGTGCTGGTTTTGGGACATATGTTATTGCTTTAATCCTTATTGTTCTTGCATATGTTGTAGGAAGAAAGAGAGGATATAAGAAAGGTAAAAAACATAATAAATAATTGAATAAATTATTTCTATTTTATTATAATGGCTTATGCAGATTATATCGGACTTGTATTTAAGGATATCAAAAATAGAAAGTTTTCTTCTCTTTTGACTTTGATAGCTATAAGTTTAGGTATTATGGCAATTTTTGTTATTATTCTTGTAAGTGAAGGTTTTGAGAATTCTATTGAGAAACAGTTTGAACAGCTGGGAGGAAATAAGTTGTATGTGAGTGCTGCAACGACTAGTTTTACAAGTGCTTCACAGACAAAAGGTTTAACTGATGATGAAGTTGATTTGATTGAGTCTAGAGCATATATTGAGAAAGCTTATCCGTATTATTTTAGGAGTGTGCAAGTGCAATATGGAAATGAGTTTAAGCGAGGTATGGTGCTCGGTTCGATAATTAATCAAGATTTTTTTGACGAGTTTAATATCGATGTTCGGGAGGGAAGAATTCCAAAGAGTAATGAGAAAACTTCAGTTGTTATTGGGCCTAAAGTGGCAGAGGATTATTTTGGAAAAGATGTTAGAATTGGCTCTAATATTGTTATAAATGAACAGAAGTATAAGGTTGTAGGAATTTTAGAGTCTCTTGGAAATCCCGAAGATGATAGAAATATTTATGTTAATATTGATACTATAAGGGAGTCGTATGGTGAGGATGATAATGTAGGTATTGTTTATGCAGTAGTTGTTGAGGGTTATGAGGTTAATTTGGCAAAAGAGAATTTGCAGATTGTTTTGGAAAATAAGCTTGGAAAAGATAGTGTAGAGGTTATTACTCAGGCTCAGGTTTTGGAGCAGTTTAATAATATTTTAGATATTGTGCAGTTGACTCTTGGAGGAATTGCTTTGGTTTCTTTAATTGTTGGTGGAGTTGGAATAGTTAATACGATGTATGTTATTGTGACTGAGAAGACTAAGGAGATTGGAATTATGAAGGCTATTGGGGCTAGAAATTCTGATGTGTTTTTTATTTATGTTTTTCAGGCAGGAGTTTTTGGTTTTTTGGGTGGAGTTATAGGTATTATTTTTGGAACTTTTGCTGCTCTTGGATTTGAAGTGTGGGCGAAGAGTTTTGGGTTTGAGTTTTTGGAGATTACGATTCATTTGTGGTTGGTTATTGCTTTACTTGCGTTTAGTTTTTTGGTTGGGGCGATATCTGGATTTTTGCCAGCTAAGCAAGCTTCAAGTTTAAAAATTGTAGATACATTGAGAAAATGATTAGTTTATTTGAGATTTACGGATTTGTAGTTCGGAACATGCTTGAGAAGAAAAAGAGAGTTCTTTTGACAATTTCAGGTATTGTTATTGGTATTTTTACTTTTGTATTTTTTATTTTTGTGTCTCAAGGATTGACTAATGCAATTTCTGAGCAGTTTACTTCTTTTGGTGTGAATGTTTTAGGAGTTCAACCGGCTGGAAATGCGGGAAATCCGGGAGGAGATGCAACTTTGACTGATACGGAGATTGCAAGGATAAAACAGGTTGCAAGAGATTATGTGTATGTTGCGCCCATGAAATTTTATACGGGCCAGTATGAATATGGAAGGGAGAAAGCTGTGATTACTACGGTTTCTTATGGGAGTGAGTATCTTGATGAAATTAATGAGGATTTAGGTATTGAGGTTAGTGAGGGAAGAACTTTAAGGTCTACTGATTCGGGGGTTGTGGTTTTGGGTGCAAAGACTGCAAAGGATGCATTTTCGAGGGAACTTACTGTTGGAAATTCTATTCAGATTCAGGATAGGAGTTTTCGAGTGATAGGTATTATTGAGGAGAGAGGTGATTTGTTTGTTGATAATAGTATGCTTATGAGTATTGATGATGTGAATAATTTGGAGGGTGACGATGGTTATACGGGAATTAGGATTAGTTTTTTGGAGGGTGCGGATTTAGAGGCTAATCAGGAAGCTATTGAGAGAAAACTTAATCCGAATGGGAAGGAGAAGAAGTATGAGGTTACATCGCCAACTCAGGTTTTGGAGCAGTTTAACCAGATTCTTGGACTTTTGACGGGGATTATTTCATTTATTTCTTCAATTGCTTTACTTGTTGGAGGAATTAATGTTATGAATACGATGTATTCTAATGTTTTAGAGAGGATTAATGAGATTTCGGTTATGAAAGCTTTGGGTGCAACTAATCAGGATATTCGAAATATTTTTATTTTTGAGAGTGGAATGCTTGGTTTGGTGGGGGCATTTGTTGGTTTTTTAGGTGCTTATTTTTTGGCTGAAATTATTTCTTTTTGGGTTACGGGTTTAGGGTATAATGTTCCAATTAATTTTGATTGGATGTTTTTTGGAATTGTTTTGGTTGTGACTTCGTTTATGGCTATGCTTTTTGGGACTTATCCTGCTTTAAAGGCTGCTCATACAAATCCTGCCGATAATTTGCGAGATGAGTGAAGTTTTGCCCTTTTTCACTGTGGCTTTGTTATTTGAATGTTTGTGTATGAATATACACTGCGCATTCAAATGCCGCGCCACAGCAAAAAATTGCTAAAACTTCACGAAAAGTAGTGGAGTGAAGGCTTAGCAATCTTTGATTGCTTTGAGTTCACGAAATGTAGTTGGGTCAAAGCTTCTTTATTCGTTAATTTCTGTGTAATATTAATTTTTACTTTTTGAAGTAGAAACAAAGTTATTTAAAGTGATTTACTAGAAATATATATTAAAAACTAAATGTGATTAATCTGGTGAGTTATATTTATAAAGATTCAAATACTTATCATGGTAGATTAGTTTTAGGCTTAAAATGATTGACTTTGAAAAATTAAAAAAAGATTATAGGTTATCAAGGGATTATTATGAAATTGCTATGCAGGCAAGTGATGATTCTAAGGATTTAAATATTTCGAATTGTAGTATTTTACATGCAAAATTCTTATTAACTCTTATGTTTTCAAAAGCAAGACAAAAAATAAAGATTTATACTGGGAGTCTTGATAATGAGTGTTATGAAGACCCATATGTTAAATCTGCAATTAATAAGGCTTTAAATGATAATGTAAAGATAGAGATTATTTCTGATAAAGAACCCAAAACAAAAATAAGTAATTCTAAAAATGTTGAAATCCGAGTATTAAATGGAGATATTTCTGCCAATCACTTTACTATTGTTGATGATAAAATTTATAGATATGAAGAAGCGCATGGGAAGGTGAAAACTGATAGAAAAGCAAATGTTAATTTTAATGATCGAACGACTACAATATTATTAAATGGAATTTTTGATATGATGAAATTAAAAAGCAAAAATGTTAGTTGAACTATTTGGCGGAATATATAATATTGTAAGTCTTAGTTTGTTTTTTTTAGGTTTAAATACAATTTTTTTTTCTTTGTCAAATTTAAATGCTGATTTGAATAAACAAAAAGATGAGAGTGATAAAAAATTAGAAGATAATAAAAATAAATTAACAATTGAGGGACTTGATAATGTTCGCACAAAAATTAATAATGATGTAAAGTATTATAGAAAAATTGTTGCAAAAATGGGAAAGAGATTTTTCATTTCAATTGTTTTAATTGTTTTATTTATTTTTTGTTTAATGATATTTAGCTATTGGAACCTTTTACAAAATATGTTTATTGAATCTTTTTTATTTTTAACTATTGTTATTTCTTTTTATTTTTTTTTATTGAATATATATGAATTTAGATTATTATATCATTATGATTTTTGTGAAGTTATTGAAAATTATATTAATAAGGAAGAAATATTAAAGAAATTTGAGAAATATGATATTAGTGATATTCCAAAAGAGTTGAAAAGACATGACGGAATAAGCACTTTTAATATAAAAGATTGTTATGAACTTTTTTTGAAAACTAAAAAATAATCTTTAGTTTAAGTGAACACAACTTCTTTTTCTAAAAAGCTTTATATAGAGATATTAAGTATTTTATTTAGGATGGTAATTTCTAATACTCAAGCAGAGCAAATTGTTGATTTAACAAATATTATCCGAAGGCAATATCTTCGAAATCTTGAAGATGCAGCATTAAATCTCCAGAGTTCTTTTTCTCTTAAATTAAATCAACATAGAAATCATATGAGAAAGAGATTGTCTTTTGTCTTTGAAACAACATCTTCACCACAAGTTAGAGCGGTTAGAGTACTTATAGAAAGATTTCAAATTCTCATGGATGAATATATTGAGGAGTATGGACAATTACGTAATAATGCCGAAGATAACCAGAATTTAAATACTTTCTCTACAGGAGTTATAGCTGAGGCTTCAAGTACCCTAAAAAGCCAATATGCACGAGTTGTTGATTATGCCGCAGAAATTGACACTCAATATAGACATTTATTTATTGACTCAAGTTATCTCTCTTCAATTTTAGAAAATAATCCTATTTCTCAACTTCAATCGAGAATTGCTTTTTATATGAATAATGGAGCTCAAGGATATGATGTTTATCAACTTTATTGTAGAATTCCTGCGTTAGAGAAAAGATTAAAGAGTGCCTAATCTTTTTAAACAAATCAAACTTATTTAATTTAGATGAACAAATTAAAATATATTCTGGTTCTTAAGGGAACAAACAAAGATCTTGCAACTTTTGAATTTGAAACTTTGTGGGAAACTTATTTTGATGAAAAAATTATTCTAAAACAAATAGAGAATAGAGTTTATTCTTTTCAAAGCCAAAATATAATTGAACCAACTCATCAACTATTAAGAAGACTTACTTTTACAAACTATCTTGGGATTGTTTTAAATGAAGGAAAAAATCCATTAGATTTAGCTAAAGATTTAGATTTTTCATATCTTGAGAATAAAACTTTTGTAGTTCGAAATAAGGGAGTTAGGCCTAAAGCTGAGAAATCCGGGTTTGAGGAGAGAGAACTTGCAAAACCTATTTGGGATAGTTTAAAAAATCCTAAAGTTAGTTTAAAAAATCCAGATTATGAAATAAATTATATTTTTGAAGAGAGAGGAGAGAATGTTTATTTAACTCAAAAGCTTTATGAAAATGAGAAAGATTACATTCAAAGAATGCCTAAATTTCGTCCAGTTAAAATGCCTTATACTTTAAAATCTGATCTTGCAAGAATCTGTATAAATTATCTAAAATTAAAAGATGGAATTGTTCTTGATCCTTTTTGTGGAATTGGAGGAATTCTTTTGGAAGCAATTGATATGAAATTCGAGGTTATTGGAAATGATATTTCGTGGAATGATTTAAAATATATGAAACAAAATATTGAGCATTATTTTCCTGAAGCAAAATACTTTCGAATTTTAGCTGATTCAGCAACACAATTTCTAAAAGATAATACTGTTGATGGAATTGTAACTGATATTCCTTATGGGAGATGTTGTAGGAAATTAGGAATAGATTTGTATGAGAATTTCTTAAAGAATGCAAAAAAATATTTAAAGAAAGGAAAACGAATGGTTGTAGTTTATGCAAATTTTGTTGAATTTGAAGACTTGGCAAGAAAATATTTCAAACAAATTAAAAAAATTGACCATTACATAAACCGAAGTATGACAAGGCATATTCTTGTACTTGAAAATAAAAAATGAAAATTCAAAATATTCAAATAAAAACTCCGTTCGTACTAGCACCAATGGCAGCAGTAAATTGCACTTCATACAGGTTGTTATGTAAAAAACATGGTTGTGGACTTATCTATACTCAGATGATTAATTCAAATCTTCACTACAACAAAACAAAAGAAGAAATTAAGAAATTTTTAAATATTAGAGAGGAAGAGAGGCCAGTTTCTGTTCAGATTTCTGGAGCTGATAAAGATAAAATTTTAAAGACAGCAAAGTTAGTTGAGGAGTTTGCAGATATTATTGATTTTAATTCTGGGTGTATTTTGCCAGATGTTTTAGCAAGAGGAGAAGGAGCAGCACTTTTGAAAGAGCAGGATAAACTTCTTGATATTGTAAAATCTCTTGTAGGAGTTGTTAAAAAGCCCGTTTCTGTGAAAATTAGAATTGGTTGGGACGATCAATCTATTTGCGGAGTTAGACTTGCAAAGCAGTTAAAGGAATGTGGAATTTCTGCTTTGGCGGTTCATGGTAGAACGGCTCAGCAAAAATATGGTGGGAAGTCTAACTGGCTAATTCAGAAACAAATTAAAGAAGCCGTAAAAGAGTTGCCCGTGATTTTTAATGGGGATGTTGATTCATATGAAAAAGGACTTGAGATGCTTGAAAAGAGTGGTTGTGATGGTATTATGATTGGACGAAAGGCAATGCATTCTCCGTGGGTTTTTAATAAAAATTTTGTGAAAAATAATCAGAATGTTTTAAGAGAAATTTTGAGTTTTATTGAGTTGTATGAAAGGTATGAAAATCGTAAATCTGTAAATGAGGTGCGTGAGCATGTTTTTTGGATGATGAAAGATGTAAGAGTTAAGGGACCTTTTAATCCAAAGAAAATTCATCAGTTGAAATCAGTTGATGAAATTAAGAGTTTTTTGAAAAAGCTATATTAGTAAGTTTTTAACAGGTGAAGTGAAGACAAATGTTTTAAAAACTAGTGTTCTCTAACTTATTATGAAATTTAAGATATTTTTGATTTTTTTGCTAATTGCATTTACTCCTTCTGTTTTTGCTCTTACGAATATAGATACTTGTCAAAATCTTAATGTAGCCGGAGAAACTTATGTTGTGACTCAGGATATTACTGCAACTGGAAATTGTTTTAGTATTTTAGCTGACAATATAATTTTGGATTTGAATGGCCACACGTTAACTGGTCCGGGCTCGAATAGAGGAGTATTATTTGGGGGCAGTAGAGTTGGTGTTACTATAAAAAACGGTGTCATAAACAATTTTGATTCAGGAATCTATAGTTATGATTATTCTCCAGGTTTTACTCTCGATAATGTTGATATTGTAAATAGTGCAAGTTATGATGTTTATATTAGTAAGACTACTATGCCTTCAGGTGGTAGTATGATAATAACCGGAGATAGTACTTTTACTGGTCAGATTTATATTCTTTACCTTAATAGCCTAACTATTGATCAGTCAAATCTTGAGATGTCTAGCCTTTATCTGCATTATATTGACACCATTGATTTTTCTGCGGTTACAAATCTAAATTCTGCAGGAGGTATTCATATGCAGGGGCCAACATCTGCAACAGTAAATTACCCTGCTGCACTGCAAATGAAAACAGGTAGAGTTTGTGATTCACTTTTTAGCGGATATGTGTATTCAAGTGATCCTTATCTTTTACTAACTCAAGATGATTCGGATTCCTCAGTATGTACCTATATCTATCAGGATGGTCTAACTATTGATTTGGGTGGGCATACTATTTCTGGAGCTGGCACAAATTTTGCTTTTTCTTTGTCGAATTCACCAAAAGATGTAGTTATTAAAAATGGTACAATTAATAATTTCAATTATGGGGTTTGGTCTGAGAGTGCTCCAAAAGTTACTATTGATGGTATAAGTTTTACTAATAATATTGATTCAGATATTTATATTGCTCCGAGTGCGCTTGGAACTGATTCTGGAGTTACAATTACTGGAGATACTTCTCTCTCGGGGAATTTATTTGTTAGATACTTGCATAATTTTGTTCTTAATCAGGCAGAACTTCGTGCGAATAGAGCATATATTTATTATATTGAGACTACTGATTTTACAAACTCTAATTTTATAAATTTAACTACTTACATTACGCTTCAGGGTCCAAATAAAAATGTTTTATTTAATCCTGAATTTAAATTATATTTGGGAGATTTATGTAGCTCGCAAATTTCAGGAGTTTTATATTCAAACCCTTTAGAAATAGTTTTGAAAAATGATCAGACTTCAAATGGTTGCTTTACATTATATCCTTCTAATACAATTCTCAATTTAGGTGGAAACACTTTGTCTGGGACGGGAGGAACTACCTCCTCAGGAATATCTGTTAGTTCTTTAAGTGGTGTAAATTCGGTGGTTGTGAAAAACGGAACAATAACTAATTTCGGGTATGCTTTCAGATATGAACAGACAGGCAATTATTCGGGGGATTTTAGTTTTGAGAATGTGAATTTCGTAGGAAATAATTTGCGTGATTTAAGGTTTAGTGGGGGGAATAAGGATTATGATAAAAGTGTAACAATTACCAATTGTGATTTTGATGGGAGAAGTGAATTTGATTATATAAAAACTGTCGCAATTAACCAGACTTATATTGATTTTGGGAGTTTAGATTTGTCACAGGTGGGGAATTTTGATTTGAGTAAGACTTTTGAAATAGATATTACTGGGGAATTTGACCTTCTTAATACGTATGTAACTAATCAGGCTTCAACTGAAATTCTTGTTCAGGATTTGGCGAATTCTTATATTAGATATAACACTTTTGAAAATCCTTTGAAGATTTTGTTAAGAGATGATTATTCTGTTGCTTATGATGGATTTATTCTTTATCAATCAGATTTAATTTTGGATTTGAATCAGAAAACTCTTTCAGGAGATGGAGGTTCAGGTGATTATGGTGTGCAAGTGTATAATGCAGAAGTATTAGGTTCAACAATTAAAAATGGTTATATCAATGGATTTGATAGGGGAATACAGTATTCAAGTTCTTCTGGTAGTACTCCAATAAATATTAATATTTCTACAATTGTTTTTTCTGGAAATACAAACTATGATATTTATTTTTATAGTTCTAGTATGAGTTATGATAGGGATTTGAATATGTATAATGTTTATCCACAAAAGCATCTTTATGTTTCTTATCTGGACGATGTTAGTTTTTCTGGTGGAGGATTTAGTGTTGACAAGATTACTTTTAACAGGATAAATCATCTTTTATTGAATTCTGGAAGCGGATTTAATGTTGGAGAGTTTGATATGACTACTTATGGTAATGTCGTAGTACTTCCTGATACAGTTATTGGGCTTGGAAACACTCCTCTCTCTCTTATTCAGAACAATGTTCTCTCTAACCCTTTAACTTTGAGATTAACACAGGATCAAACTTGTTCAAATGATTGTTTTAATTTTTATCAAAGCAATCTAATTTTAGATCTTGGAGGATATACTATGAACGGAGGAGGTTCTTATAATGGAGTAGAGATACAAAATAGCGTGCCGATTGAAAACATAAGCATTAGAAATGGAGTTATAAATGATTTTAGTAATGGAGTTTACTATTATTCAACTTCTGCAAATAAGCTGGATGTTGAGATTAGTAATATTACATTTTTGAGTTCTTCGGTAAGGGATATTTATTTGTACTCAAGTTCAAATGCTTATAATAAATCTGCTGTAATTAGAAATAATAATATTACAGATGATATTTATTTATTTAGATTGAAGAGTGTATTGATGTATGGAAATTCTATTCCTGATGGAACAAAAGTGAGCCAGACAGATGTTGTAAATTTCGATCCTGATGTGATGCTTTCTGGTGGAGAGGTGGGAAATCGTTGGGGAGATCATATTTGTTCTAATTCTACTCAAAATCACACTGTTGTAGATGAGGGTATTATTTATACGATCTGTGATTCAAACGGATACAATAATGTTATTACGGATTCTGTCCCTATTTTGGGTATGGCTGCTGAACCTCCAAGTGGCGGTGGGGATAGCACAGGAAGTTCTTCTTCAACTCCATCTTCGGAGTATCCTTTCGGAGGATTTGTTTCAGCTCTTTTAACTTTGGGAATGCTGCTTGGTTATTTTGCATGGTCAGAGAAGAGAGAATAAATTCTTTTGTTTGTTACTTTTTGTTTATAATAAATATTAAAAAGTAATAGTTTCCAGAGTTGTTAAATGGTAGGACAAGATACAATAGAACTTTATTCTCGTGACGTTGAGAGTAGAAGAAGTGCGATGATGACTGCATTTAGTGCAGGAAATATGTCTAGATTTAATGAAATCGCGGATGGATTTTTAGAAGAGTTTGGAGTATTTGCAAGGAATTCACAGTTGCCTTCAGAAACACAGACAGGTTTTGGGGCAAGTAAGCAAGATTTAAGAACTGAAGATAACTCCGAGGTTAGAGATTTAGGTAGAAGAAGAGTTGAAATTCTTAAACCAGTAATTCAATTAATTCATACTTTAAAGGGAGATTAAGGATCAAAATTAAGATTTTGTATCATTTGAGAAAGGTTTGGTCTTTCTCTATTTCTATTTGCAAGAAGGGAGTGATATGTTGAGTAAACTTCTTCTGAGACTCCATTGTCAATGACCAAAAATTTTCTAGAGTCTGTTTCACTTAACAATTCTCTATCTGTAAGAGATTTTGGATTAGATCCGTTTTTTTCGTTTCTTCTCTCGCAAATTTCATGTGCTATTGGGACAAGAGGTAATTGTTTAATTATTTCTGGTGGTACTTCTTGATTTTGCGCAAGAATTGAAACATAGAGTTGGGCATTTTCTCTCAAAAATATTTCTGTGTCTGTTGAAAATGCTGAATAAGTTAGTGGATAATTTGCACTTGATTCTTCAGTTATTAGAGTGTATGGGATTTCTTCTCCATTAGGAAGAGTTATTTTCATTGGCTTTTTTTTGGCGGTGATAATTCCAGGGAAATCAGGGATATCGAGTCTTGCTCTAAAAAATCTATCAGAGTAATATTGACTTAGAACTTCGGCAATCTCGTGTAAGTTATCTTCATAAGTTAACCTACATGGAAGTTCTGGTTTTTCTGGAGATTCTGAGTGTAAGTTTTGCAAAGTTTTCTCAAGTGCAGGTAGATTTATTAATTCAACATTTGCACTTTTTTCAAAAAGGTAAGCTAAAAGAATGGAATTTTCGAACTCATTTAAATCAGTTGAAACTCTAATTGGGGTTGGTTTTATAGGATTTCTAAAAGAAAAGGTAAAATTTCTAAAATCTTCGTTACTCCAATCTTGCATTGTATTATGGATAGTAGTTCTAAATTTATAAAGGTGTTGGAATGGTTTTTAAATTAACATTGGTTACTATTTTATATGGATGCATTAGAAAGATTTGGAGAGATGAGAAGAAAAATTTCTGGAATGGAGAGTTCATCTCAAAGAATTAGAAGTTTTGATGCAGATAATGATAGAGTTGTTGGGGATGGTGGAGTAAGAGTAAGTAAGGCTGCTTTGGATTATATTAAGTATGCTAGAAGGATTGATTTTTTGAAAAACAAAAGAGTTTATATTGATGAGATTGTAGGAACAACTCATGGTGATTATATTGGATGTATTTGGAATCAGGTTTTACTTAAAAGAGGGGATAATTTAGATTATTTTTTTGGAAATCCTTCCTCTTATTTTAAACAACACCCCGAAAAATTTTTTTTGTCTCAAGTTAATTCTGGTGGTTGTTATGTAGATGGAGGAGGAAATCATAGAACAATAATTATGAAATGTTTTTGGGATGCAATTAATGCAGGTCTTTTTCCTGGAATTGATTTTGATGGTTTTTTAGAGGTTGATACTCTTACGAGATATGAAGTTGATACTGATTTTATCAGTGCAGAAGAAGAGTTAAGGGATTTTGTTTCAAATTCTGGTTTGGAGATTAGATTAGTTTTTGATGAAGATTGCACATCACTAACTTTGGAGAGCGGAAAAGAAAGAGATTTTTGGCTGAGGACAGAGTTTCCTGGATTTAAATATGAATTAAGAACACCTCGAGAAATGAGTGCATTTAAATATTGTATTGAGAGTGAAGTTTTGCGGTAAAGAAAATAGTTTCACAAACTTCTTTTCATCTCTTCAATTTTATCTCGAAGAGAAATTGCTCTTTCGAAATCAAGTCCGTCAGCAGCCTTTCGCATTTCAGCTTCAAGTTCGATAACTTCTTTTTCTAAATCGACTTTTGCAATATGTTTAGTTCCTTTAACTTCTCTTTTCTTCTCAGCAATTTTCTTACTTATAGTTCTAGGAATAATTCCATGCTTCTTGTTAAATTCTTCTTGAGCTTTTCTTCTCTCACGAGTAATTTTTACAGCATTTTCAATAGATTTAGTCATATAATCGGCATACATAATAACTCTACCATTTTCGTTTCTAGCGGCTCTTCCAATAGTTTGAATAAGACTTCTCTCATCACGCAAGAAACCTTCTTTGTCTGCATCAAGAATTGCAACAAGACTCACCTCTGGAATATCTAAACCTTCACGAAGTAAATTTATTCCAACCAGAACATCAAATTTCCCTTCCCTTAAATCTCGAACTAATTCAATCCTATCTAAACTATCAATATCTGAGTGCATATATCTAACTTTAATTTTGGCTTTTGCAAGATAAGAAGTTAAATCCTCTGCCATTCTTTTTGTGAGTGTTGTAACTAGAATTCTATCTCCAATATCCACAACTTTTCTAATTTCAGAAATCAAATCTTTAACTTGTCCTTCACTACTTCTGATTTCGATTTCCGGGTCAAGTAATCCCGTTGGACGAATTATTAAATCAGTAACAAAATCTGAATGCTCAATTTCATAATCTCCTGGAGTTGCACTAACAAATAAAACATTTTTAAAATAGTTCTCAAACTCGTTAAATTTTAATGGACGATTATCAAATGCTGAGGGTAGTCTAAAACCAAAATTAACTAAATTCTCTTTTCTACTTCTATCTCCGTTATACATTGCTCTTGATTGAGGTAGTGTTTGATGAGATTCATCAATAATTAACAAAAAATCCTTTGGAAAATAATCCAGTAAAACAAAAGGTGGCTGACCTTCTTTTCTGCCATCGAAATATCTGGAATAGTTTTCAATTCCTGTGCAATATCCCATTTCTTCAATCATTTCTAAATCGTATTTAACTTTTTGTTTAAGCCGAGCAGCCTCAAGTACTCCTAACTCTTTTACTCTTTCTTCAAGTTCTGCTTTAATCATCTCGATTGCTCTTTCTTGTTTTTCTTGTGGCACTACAAATTGTTTTGCGGGGAAAATTCTAATTTTATCAAGACTTGAAATTTTATCTCCAGTAACTGTATCTATTTCAGTAATTGTTTCAATTTCATCTCCGAAAAGTTCAATTCTGTAAATGTTTTTTTCATACGCTGGAATTATATCAATAGTATCTCCTCTAACTCTAAATCTTCCTTCTTCAAGTGCTGTGTCATTTCTCTCATACATCATATTAACTAAATCTAGCATTATTTGAGAACGTGAATAAGATTTTCCTAGAACAAATTCTGCGGAGAGTTTTTCATAGTCTTCAGGATTTCCCGCACCATAAATACATGAAATTGATGCAACAATAATTGTATCACTTCTAGTTAAAAGAGAGGAAAATGTACGCAGTCTCATTTTTTCAATTTCTTGGTTTATTGTAGCTTCTTTTTCAATGTAAGTGTCAGTTGTTGGAACATAACTTTCGGGCTGATAATAGTCATAATATGAAATAAAATATTCAACCCTATTGTTTGGAAACAGAGATTTCATTTCTTGATATAATTGTGCTGCGAGTAGTTTATTGTGTGCTAGAATTAATGTTGGTTTATTTAGTTTAGAAATTGTTTGCCCCATAACAAAACCTTTTCCACTTCCAGTAATTCCTCTTAGAGTCTGATGAGTTTTTCCTTTTTTGAAACCTTCTACAATTTCTTTTATTGCATCTGGTTGCCCTCCCGCAGGTTTATATTCAGACTTAAGATTGAATTTCATAATATTTTTAAGAACTATGAATTTATAAAACTGAGGTATGAACTGAGTAGAATTTATTTTTTTCTGATTTTGTCATCTTGTATAAAATCTCTGGAAATTTTTAACAGATTCACAAACTTTTGACTTGGGGGATTTATATATATTAAATTACTATATATTTATCTGGAAAAAATGGGCTATGATACAGAGATAGGTTTGGAAGGAATAATTACTCAAGAGGATATTGAAGATCTTTTTAATTCAATTGAAAAAGGAAAACTTGATGAGAGTCTAACTGGCGTTATAGAAAAAGTTCAAAGTGGTACAAGAGCTATAGGTAGAGATAATCCTCGAAGATCTCAGGTTTTGAGAGCAATTTCTTCAAAAGTTACTGAACTTTATAACCCTCCATCATTTTTGAATTTTAAGAGAACTGTTAATCTCATTGCCATTTCAGCACTTACAACATTTTATTTGATTTTGGCGTATAAAAATTCACAAGATATTAATTATGTTCCAAAAGTTTCTCCAAGAAATACTTTTTCAAATTCTCTTACCTATCAATATCTGGTGCCTGTAGTTAAAAATGATAATCTTATTGGTATAAATTATCTTGGCCAGATTTACCATTTTGCTGAGGATAAACAAAGCGGGGAATTGTCGATAGTAAAAAAAGGCGAGGAAAATAAAAATGGATTTTGATACTACAAGAACAAGAAGGAAGAAAGATGAAGAATTTAGAAATATGAATCGAAAAAGAGAAAGATTTTTAGAACATCAAAGAAAAAAAAGGGAGTACGAGGAGAAGGTAAGAAAGAATAAAGAAGAGATGGAAAGAAAGGCTCAAGCAAGGAAAAGAGAAATTGAAGAAAGGGAAAGAAAACTTGCCGAGGAGAGAGAGGCTAAGGAAAGGGAGCTATTAGAGGCAAAACTTAGAAAAGAAGAAGCAAGAAGAAAAAGAAAGGAAACTTTGGTTGGAATGGTTTTTGACTGGGAGAATTTGGCTATTATTGGGATTGTTGGGGGGCTGGTTTATGGAATTACGAGTGAACTAACTTTGTATCAGAGAAAGTCTATTCGGGTGCCAGATGAAAGTTATATGTTTGTTTCAGAAGAGAATTCAGGTGGTGTTTATGAATCAGTTTTATATCGAAAAGTTGAAATTGGTGGAGAAGAAGTTATTCAGAAGTATGAATTAAGTAAAGATGAGAGAGGAAGGGATGTTAATGAGACATATTTGAAGTATATAGGTATTGTGGAAAAAATGCCTAGAAAACATGTTTTAAATTATGAGCAATCTAAACAGTTTGAAGCGCAGAAAATAGTTCAAAAATCAAAGCCTGAGTCTTCTCCCACCCAATACAAGCATCAGTAATTGAGAGACCTTCTAAATCCATCTGGTCTGAAATGTCTTGTCTTCCAGTTTTGATAAAACTCTCAACCATAAAACCTACTACATGTTTTTTAATTTCAGGTTCGAGTTTCATGTTATGTAAAACTCCTTCGAGTGCTTGAGGTTGAAATAGCGGGTCTTTTTTACATGTTGCGGGGTCTATTGAATTATCGTGAGATAAGTCTATGATTATTGAGTTTGAGTTTATTTCTTTTAATTTTGAAATTGTTTCTATTAAATCGTTGTGCATAATATTTGATTTTCCTGCTCCTCCTCTTAAAACTAAATGGGCGTGAGGATTGCCCAAAGTTCTAATTTGTTTTCCATTTAGAAGAAAAGTATGTGGATTTTTTGCAGCAACTATGGAGTTGATTGCAATTTTCATATCTCCAGAAGTTGGGTTTTTTATTCCGACTGGGACATTTTGCATTGAGGCGTAAATTCTGTGTTCTTGATCTTCTGTTGATCTTGCACCGATTGCTTGCCAACAAAGAATGTCTTGAAAATATCCTTCATTGTGAGTGAAAAGTGCTTCATCAGCAATAGGAAGTCCGATTTTTAAAACTTCAAGCATCATCTTACGACAATAAATTATTCCTTTCTCAATATTGGCAGGTTTTACTGGGTCTGGTTGATTTGCGGGTCCAGTCCAACCAAGATTTGTTCTAGGTTTTTGTGTATAAATTCTCATAATTATCTTGATTTTGTTTGAAACTTTTTCTTCAATTTTTTTAAGTTTTTTAGCATATTCAATAACTGCCGAATCTGGCCATGCACTACAAGGTCCAATAATTAAAATTTTCCTATCATCTTTTCCATCAATGATTTTTTTTATTTCTTGAATATCTTTTTTTATTTTCTGTTCTAATTCTTTTGAGAGAGGTAATTCTTTAATAATTTCTTCTGGGGATTTTACTTGTTTTTCTATAACATAGTTTTTCATAAGAATTAATAAAATTGATATTTTATAAGATTTTTGTTATTATGCTGCTTTTCTTATTGCTCTGGGAATTGAAGTTTTTGGGACATAAATTGTTCCATTATGAGTAATTTGAGTTTGTTTATCTGATAATTGATAAATCCAGTTACCTTTTCTATTAAAAAGCCAGTGACGTTGAAAATCATAGGGGAATAAGTTTTCGGGGTCTTGAAGATTCCCGAAGCAAAAAGGTTCTCTGGTAAAACTTCCACTATGTTCTTTACATGCTAAATATTGGTCGAAGTCTTCTCCTGAGACTTGCCAGTTTTCTTCATAGTAATCTCTTAATAAATTTTTTATGTAAGAATAATTTCCATCTAATCTTAATTTTTCGTCTTGAGTTCCAAGAATTCCAACTAAGAATCTAAAATTTTCTGTGTTATTAGGTTTACGAATTTTTCCTTCAACTGCTATTTCCAGTCCATCCATTTAAAATTAACAAAACAAGTTTATTTAAAAAAGTTTTTAATATATTATCAATTCTTGAATTTATGAATATGTCAGTTTCAAATAAAATTATTGGGGAGTGGAAAAGAATAATTGATAGGGTTGTTGGAGATAAATTTAGTTTTGGTTTTAGAGATAAGTCAGGTCTTGAAGAAGTAATGGAACAAGAGCAAGGCATAGTTTTTATGACAAATCATCAAAATATTGTGTTTGATGGTGCTTTGACAGGATATTCAGTATTTGATAGATATGGTTTAGGTTCAATTCCAGTTTTTGTTATTGGAAATAATTTATATGAACATCCTGATGCTAAAAGAGTTTTAAATTCTGCGGGAGCAATTGTTTTTGGTAGAACGGGTATAGAAATTGCAAGAAGTTATAAACGAATACGAGAGACTTTAGATTCAGGAAGAAATATTTGGATTGCTCAATCTCCGGGGAGAGCGAAAGATGGAATTTCGAAAACTGATCCTTCAATAATTAAAGGTTTAACAAATAGAATGAAAAGCTCAAGAGTTATTGTTCCTACAAGAGTTTCTTATGAATTTGAACCTACGGTTGGTTTGATGGCAGCTCAAAGTTTGCTTGAAGAAAGAGCAAAATCTGGGGGGAGTGAAAGGATTAAAATACAAGGAGAAGATACTTATCATATGAAGAGAGGTTTTTTTGGAAATAAAGGAGAGGTTAGATTACATTTTGGGATTCCAATTTCCACTTCTGATTATGACAATGAAGTTGGTGTAGCAAACGAAGTTTCAGGACAAATTGGTGAAATGAGAGACTGTTTCCCAATTAATTCTTGGGCAATGGGAAGATTAGGTGGAGATTTTGATAAACATGTAGACTCTCAGATTTTTTTGGCTAGAAATTATTATGGTTTGGGTCCAGAGTTTAGTTCTTCCTTAAGAGATAGGATTGTTGATTTTTATAGAAATGTTGCTTTAGATAAATCTCCTATGGAAAATACAGAAAATTAGATTAATAGATTTGGGAAGAAAAGTAATATTATTCCAAGAGCAATCATTATAATTCCTCCTAAAAGTTTTGAAAGACCTGCATATTTATCCATTATTGGTGTGTCTATTGCCATTGCTGCAAGAGCAAATATTATGAAATCATCTAGCATGAAAAAGAAGTCATAAACTAGAATGTAAAAGTATTTTGATGCCGTTGAGATGTCTGCTACTGAGAGCATTTGTGTAAAGACTGAAACTAGTTGCCATGAACATGCAAATTCAAAGGAATTAACTGTTACTGCTAGAGCAATTATACCAAGTATTGTTACCCAAGTTAGAGGGGAATGAACTAATTTTTGCATTCTTGACATTGTTTCTTGTCTTTTTTTGAAATCTGTTACTTTACATACCATTTGGCCTTTTTGTTTTATGAAATCTTGAAGGCTTTTGAGACCAAAGAGTATTGCAAATGCCCCAATTCCAAACATTAAATATCTTGAAAATCCAATGAAGTTAAATAGTGTCAACCATCCCGCAAGTACAAAGAAATACATAATTGCTTCAGTTATTACAAAAGTTCCAACAATAACGTACAATTTTTTTTTGTCTTTAAGCGTTGAAACTAGTGTTATTAGATAAATCAAAACCCACATTGCGCAAGGGTTGAATCCATCTAAAAATCCTAGGACTGCTGATGCAAAAAGAAGTGAGGAGGTTTTAATTTTTTCTGGATCTTCAAGAGTTTCCTGAAAACTTTTTGCGTAGAAAATTCCTAGAGCTAAGAATATAAGAAGAATAATTATTAAATAAAATCTTTTTCTTTTGTAGAAAGGTTTGTTGGGTTTTGGATTTTGATTTGTGTCTTCCATTTTCTGTTTAGTTTTGAGCGTTTTCTATCATTTCAATTATTTTTATTCCTGTTGTTTGAGAGCCCCCAAATCCGATTATTGTCTCATCTCCAACAATTGTAACTGGTGTTGCTGGTCTATTTGGGTCAAGTTTTGGATTGTTTTGTGCTGCTTTTAGATATGCTGCTCTACCTTCGGGTGTAGAGATTTCGTAAGGTTCAATTTTAACATTTGGATAATTTGGAATTATTTCTTCTACTAAGAAGTCAATTTCGACATGGCAATGTGGACAATTATCTAGGTAGAAGAAAGTTAGAACTGTTGGATTTTCTCCAGTAGTTTGTGCTGTGTTTTTTAAAATTGTTATTTTATTTTCTTCTTTTTGAGTTGATGCTAGAAAAATTAGTCCTGCTACAACTAGTATTGAAACTATCCAAAATGTCCAGTTTGTTTTATTTGGTATTTCTTTTGTTCTTTTCATTTTTAATTTATTTTATTTGTTTTGTTTTATATTTGTTTGTATTTACTTTTTTGTTGAGATTTTATTATTTTTGTAATTGATTAGGTTTTGTAGAAATTTGGTTTTAATTTTACATTCTGTCCCCAAACCTTTCCAAAAACTTCGTTTTTGCAACCAAAGATAGAATTAAAATCCAAATTTCTTTTTGAACCTAATCAATTACTATTTTTTGTTTCGTAATCTTCTATTGCTTTTTTGAGAGCTTTATCTGCTAAATTTGAGCAGTGCATTTTTATTGGAGGAAGACCTTTAAGAGATTTTGCAACATCGAGGTTTGTGATGTTTTTTGCTTCTTCTAAAGTTTTTCCTTTTGCAAGTTGGGTTATCATTGAACTTGTGGCTATTGCGGCAGCGCATCCGAAAGTTTGAAATTTTATGTCTTTGATTATTTCTTTTCCTTCGTTGTTTTTTTCAACTTCTATTTGAACTTGCATTATGTCTCCACATCTGGGATTTCCGACCTTTCCTGTTCCGTCAGGAGTTTTTAGTACGCCGATATTTTGCGGGTTCATGAAGTTTTCCATTACAATTTTTGAGTATTTGTTGTATTCCATTTTAGTTTTCTTCCTCTTCTTTTTGTGTTATTGGACTCATTGCTCTTAATTTTTGAACTATACCGGGGATTACTTGTAGAAATTCATCTATTTCTTCTTTTGTTGTGTATTTGCTTATTGTAATTCTAAGTGAGGCGTTTGATTTCAAATGGCTTATTCCAATAGCGTTTAATACATGACTTGGTTCTAAGGTGTTTGACATGCAGGCTGAACCTGTTGAGGTGCAGATTCCCCCCATTTCAAGAAGGTATAAAATTGATTCTCCTTCTATGTTTGTGAATGTTACATTAATGTTATTGCAGAGTCTATGTTCTCCAAGTGGAGGTCCGTTGAGTTCGACTTTTGGTATTTTAAGAAGTTCGTTTATCAGATATTTCTGGAGTTTTTCTATGTTTTCAATATCTTTTTCTGAGATGATTTCTGTTGCTTTTCCAAAGCCAGTTATTGCGGGAACGTTTTCGGTTCCACTTCTTAATTTGAATTCGTGTCCTCCTCCGTGTTGGAGTGGCGTTATTTGTGTTCCTTTTTTTATGTAGAGTGCACCAATTCCTTTTGGTCCGTGGATTTTGTGTGCGTTTAATGATACTAAATCAAGGTTCATTTCTTTGACATCTAGGTATGTTTTTGTGAAACTTTGACAGGCATCTGTGTGAAATAATATATTTTTTTCTTTGCAAATTTGTCCTATTTTTTCCATATCTTGTATTGTTCCAATTTCGTTGTTTGCGTGAATGATTGAGACAAGGAAAGTTTTAGGAGTTATTGCATTTTTTATGTCTTCGCTATTTATAAATCCGTGTTTGTCTACATTAAGGTATGTTATTTTTGCGCCTTGTGTTTCTAGCCATTTGCAGACATTTAATATGCTATCGTGCTCAATTTTTGTTGTGATTATGTGGTTTTTTTCTGTTTTTGATTCTTGCTGTTTGAACCATAAACCTTTGAGTGCGAAATTGTTGCTTTCGGTTCCTCCTGATGTGAAGATTATTTCTTCGGGTTTAGCATGAATTGATTTTGCAATTTTTTCTCTTGATTTTTTTATTGCTTGTGCGCTTTGTTCTGCAAGAGAGTATTGGCTGGATGCATTTGCATATTTTGATGTGAGATATGGTTGCATTTCTTTTAATACTTCAGGAGCAATTTTTGTTGTTGCACCATTGTCGAAGTAAATTATTTTTTGCATTTTTGACCTCCACATTGACAATTTTTTGGACAATGATATTGAATGTGTTTTTTTACAAGTTCCATTAGAGGGGAAATTGTATCTTTGTTAAGTGTGTAAATTCTTTGTTTTCCTTTGGTTTCAACTTCGAGAAAATTACAGTCATAAAGTTTTTTTAGATTGTGGGAAATTTTTGATTGTTCTTCTTCGAGTTTTTCGCAAATTTGAGATACTGAAAGTGGTTTTTTAGATAGAGTTTCTAGTATCTTTAAACGTGTTTTATTTGCAATTACTTCAAAGAATGTATTGTATGAATGACAGTTCATATGATTTTAAATTCATATGTCTTTATAAAGTTTTGTTGTTATTCTGGTTTGAGAAAGGTTGGAGCGTTATGGGGTGTGTTGACTTTAGTAATTTGATTAATTATTTAATAATTAAACTTTAGATTCTTTGTATGTTTCTTTAATGATTTTGGGCAGGATTGAACCAAATTCTTTTTTGAAAAGTTTCCAAGATAATTCTTGTAGATAGGATTCTTCTTCGTCAAAAACATCTTTTATTGTTTCTTTGATTAGTTTTCCAAAATCTTTCTCACAATTTATGTTTTCTTTTTTACATATTTTTTCTATTCTTGCTTTTGTAATTACAGATTTTGCAATTTCTTCTATTTTGTTTCCTTTTGGGTTAGGTTTTCTTTTTATTACTTCTTTGAATTCTTTTGTGACTAATTTTGCAAATTGGATTTTTCCATTTTCAAAATATTTTTTTATTACTATTCCTTCAATGTTTGAATCTTTGCACCAGTTTGATTTTTTTAAGTGTTTGTTCAATTCTTCTTCATTATTTATTGAAATATTTTCTTCAAGTATTGGTACTTGATTTAGCTGCGAATTATTTGTTTCTTTAAATTTTTTAAATATTTCATTCCATTCTTTTGATTTAGGTTTTAACCATCTTTTTGAATTTCCATTGTATATGTCAAAGATTACAAAATATTCTAGATTTTTGTATGTTATTCTGCCTATCGGAGTGATTTTTCCTGTTTGTGTTTCTTTTCCTATTAAACATTCTCCATATATGTAAATATTGTCTTCTAAAAATTCCCATTTTTGTTTTTTTACCCAGCTACAAAAAGGCATAAATTGTTTATCTGTAAATTCAATTTCTGAGGTTCTTTTAGCAATTTTTATTTTTTGGTTTTCTTTCCAAATGCAAAGGTTAGAGCCATCTAGTTTTTCTGTGATTATTAGATCTTTTTCATTTAATAGATTTTGATTTTCTTTATCATCAAGCCTTTTTATTTTTGGGTATTTTACGAATGTCATAATAATGGAAAAGAAATTTAGTTTTATAAAATTTTGTTTTATGAAACTTTTGTAAGAAAAGTTTGAAGGATATTGAACTTAATAATGGACTATAAAATTCTACTCACTTCATCAGATAGTTTTTTAAACCAAATTTCTCAAAAAATAATTATGAAGCTTTATTTGGATACAAACATATTTTTGGATGCAATTTTGGATAGAAAAAATCTGAGTAATAGGGATTTGTCTAATTCTGCAAATTCTTTATTTTTACAAGCAATTTCCTGTAAACATCATATTATTATATCTTCTTGGACTTTGAAAGAGTTATCTAATCATATAACTCCAAACAGGGGAATTTTTTCTTTATTAAAACCCAAAATTATTAAAGTTATTCACGATGAAGAAGATCTGATAAAAGCAAAAAATCTTTCCAAAGGTGATGCTGATGATGCATTGCATGTTGTTTTAGCGGAAAAGTCCGGTGCAGAAAGTATTGTTACAAGAAATTTAAAACATTTTTTGAAAATTGAAACTCAGATTCCAATTTCTTTGCCTGAAGAAATTATAAGCCAAAATCATTGAATAGCTTTTCGTTTTCAGATTTTAAATTTGTATTTTTTTTATCTATTTCTGGATTGTTTATTTTTTCTTTTAATTTTTCAAATGGAGAATCTTTTATTTCTAAGTTTTCTATATATGATTGTAACATAGATAATTGCATAATAATTTCTTCTTTTTGTTTTTCTTTATCATTATTGAAACAAGCATCCAAGATGTTTTTATCTATTGTCTCTGCAAAACTTTCTTTAAAGTAATCATAACCTATAAGTTTCCATATTTCTTTAAAAGATGTATCTATTTGGTCCTTTATTTCTTCTGTTATTTCAATGTTATTTGCTTTTAACTCATATAGAATAGAAAGTAATTCTGTTGTGTAATCTAGGGCATCATCCGAAATTTTTTCTTTATCTAAAAGAATGGCTTTCATAAATTCTTTAACTTTTTCAAAAAGTTTAGTATTTCTCAAATCTTGAAGATTCCAGAGTTGTGCGAAGATTTCTTGTTTTAAATTATATGAATCTTTAGGGAATGTTTCATAATGTTTTTTGATTGGATTATTTAGATATTTTGGTATGATTTGGAGTAATTCTTTTTCGTAATCTGAATTTGGGACATAGTCTAATTTTTCATTATAAATGACTGCACAGCATTGCCCATAGAGATACCAACCAAAAGGAAGTTCTAAATTTTTATTTTTGTTTAATTCTGCTAAAACTTTTGTTATTTGAAGTTTTGAAGGTTTTTGATTGTATAGTTTTTCCCACAATTTAACTATTTGTCCATAATAGGATTCAACTTTTTTAATTATATCTTCTTTAATAGGTAATTTGAAATATGTTTTATGATTTTTTTTTGAAATGGCAAAATATTTTCCTTTTTCAGTTTTAATTACTAATCCTAAATCTTCTAATTTTTCTAAGTTTAATTTTGCAGTTTCCCAACCAATATTTGTTTCTTTTGCTATTTCAAGAATATTTTTTTCTTGTCCCGATAGAACTTTTACGATATTACTCAAGATTTCTCTTGATTGTGTCATAAATAAATACTAAGAGTTCAGTATTTATAAATTTGTCTTAATTATTTCGAGACAAAGCTACTTTATAATAGAAGTTTTATGTTTTTTAGAGATATGGGTGGTTTGAACGGAGGGTTTCTCTAAATTTCCGATAAAAAGCAAAATTTTATATACTTATAATTATTTTTTATTATATGGCACAAGCTGTAAAAATTTTAGGAATGGGTGGTAGTGGACTAATTGGAGTCCTATTTGTGGCAGGAATTGCATTAAAATTCCTGAATATAAGTCAAGGTTTTGGTAACTTTGCAATAGGTTTTGCAATCTTCTTTGCAGTATTATTTTTAATACTTGGGTTTGTAGGTATTTTAGGGAGGTTAAAATTTTAAAATGACAAAAAAGAAATATCCAATGGTATTAAATTGGAAAGAGATATTATTATATTTATTTGAAAATAAACCTCAAATTATTTTTTCACATAAAACTAATAAAGAAAAACATAGAATTGGAAATCAGATTTATGATGATCTAGATTTTCATCAATTTATTTCATATTTTAAAGATTTAGGATATTTTAAATATGAAAAAATGTTTGCTGGGAAAAATATTCAGAATGTATATACAATAACAAAAGAAGGAGTTTCTGTTGCTTTAGACTTACAGAAGCATAAAGACAATTTAAGTAATGATTTTTTTAAAAATAAGGTTAGTACTGGAATTCTTTTATTAACTTTAATATTAATTGTTGAACCAATATTAATTTTAAGTAAGTTTACTTGTAGATACAATGAAATTACTAAAGAAAATTTTGGAACAACTTATTTAACTTTTTGTTTAATTTATATATTATTTGGATTAATATTATTTTTATTGTTAAATTTAAATTATTCTTTTAAAAAATCCTAATACTCCTTCCTTTTAACATAAATTGTATGCAAATACTTCTCAGCTTTCTCAGACAAAGGCTCGCCCAAGAACTCATCGTATAAAGCTTTAATAACAGGATTTTCATAACTTCTACGTAAAACCTTTGAAGCATCAGAATTATAATTCAAACTTCTCATTAATTAATTCGAAAGACTCTTCAAATGAAGAATAAACATCAGTTAATTTACCAATTTCTTTCTGATATATTTCCTTTTTTTCTTTTACCTTCTCCAATAACAAATCTTTAGAATATTTTAAATCATAAGTTTTTAATTTCAGATTTATCAATTCATAATTTATTTTAACATTCTTATATAATAATTCAACTAAATCAAATATATCTCTTGCTTTATATCTAGTAATGGTTGCTCTGACTTTTTCAGCAAAAATTTCTTCTTCATTTAATGCAAGTAAAAAATAATTGTCTAAATCATTATAAATTGGACGAATAATTAGTTTTTTTGTATCTAAATATGTATCATCTTTTCTAAAATCTAAACTTACTCTGCAATAACTATTTTCTGCACCTGTGTACAATATTCCTTTAATTTTTAATACAAAACTAATCCCAAATTTTGTTTCATATCTATTTATAAGTGTAGTCTCAACATCTAATTCTTTGATTATATATTCTATTAATTTTTCAATATCTATATCAATATAATTAAAATCTAAATCTTCTGAAAATCTTTTCAAACCATAACATTTTTGCATACAAGTTCCACCTTTAAAATATAATGTGTTATATTTTTTATATAATATTTCAAGTATTTTATGATGATAATAATCTAATTCTAATTGACCAAGATTATATCCCATTTTTGCTTTATATTCGCTTAGTTCCTCTCTATTCATTTTCTAAATCCTCATTTATTATTAACTTCCATTTTTTATTTTTTCTTAATTCATTATTTTTTAAATTTGTATTCAATAGTTCATATTTATTATTTATTTCTAAATTAATACTAATTTTATTTAATTCTAATAAATATCCTATTCTTTTGTTTAATGATGCCGAATTGATTTGTTTAAGGTAGTTTTGGAGCCTTTCAATATTAAATTTTGTTTGTTTTATGAAATTCATAATCTCTGATAAATATACCATTTTTAGGTTTAAAAGACAATCTATTAATAATTTTTCTTTATTTGCAACAAATATTGTTTGATTATCTTCGATTTCGTGTTTTTCAAATCCAAAATAATGTTTAGATTTAATTATGTTAATTTGTGTATCATTAATATTGGTTGATTTTAATTCTTTTTCAGAAATTAGTTCTAAATTATTATATCTCTGGGTTGTTATAGAATAAAATTCTAATGCAGAATTAAGTGAGATATATGTGTTTTTGAAGATTTTTGAATATAAATATTTGTTCTCTATTTGTTTTACAGAGAAAAATCCTTTTTTTAATTGAAATATGTTTTGTTTTTCAACTTGATTTTTTATGAAATGATTTACTGTATTTTTATTTTGATTTGTTATTTTTACAATATCATTTGTTGTAAATATTGTTAAATTATATTTTTTTAACTCTTTTATGAATTTTAAAAACTCCATAAAGATTAATGTTTTCTTTTATTTATAAACTTTTGTATGTCAATAATGTATATATAAATACATTATTGTCCGACAAAAGTTTTTTTAATACTCCTTCCTCTTCACATAACTTGTATGTAAATACTTCTCAGCTTTTTCCGATAATGGAGTTCCAAGAAACTCATCGTATAAAGCTTTAATAACTGGATTTTCATAACTTCTACGTAAAACCTTTGAAGCATCCGAGTTATAGAGTCCTTGCATTCGTTTTTCAACAATTTCTTCATTAGTTGGGATTGGCTGTCCACCACCACCAATACAACCACCTGGACAAGTCATAACCTCAATAAATTGATATGGTGATTCACCCTTCTTAATTTGTTCAATGTAGGGAATTGCTTCTTTTGGAGTTGCAATAACTAAAAACCGAACTTCCTTTTCTCCAAACCAGATTTTTCCTTCTTTAACTTTTTTGTTTCCTCTGATTTGGTCAAATTCTAGTTTGTCAAGTTTCTTACCAGTTTTAACTTCGTATGCTGTACGAAGAGCTGCCTCCATAACTCCTCCAGTTGCTCCAAAAATATCTCCTGCACCAGTTCCTTCTCCGAGTGGGTCAAAATTACTCTCTGGCAAATTTACAAAATCAAGTCCTACTTCTTTAATCATTTGGCCAAGTTCTCTAGTAGTTAAAACATAATCTATATCTAAAAGTCCATCTGTTGCATTCATTTCATTTCGTTGTGATTCGAATTTTTTTGCAGTACAAGGCATAATTGAAACATTCACGATATTTTTTGCTTCTACTCCATATTTTTGAGCATAATGCGCTTTTATCATCGCTCCGAGCATTTGATGTGGACTTTTTGAAGTTGAAAGGTGAGGAATCATCTCAGGGTAAAATCCTTCTACAAATTTAACCCATGCCGGACAGCATGAAGTAAATTGTGGCAAAGTTCCTCCATTTTCAATTCGTTCAAGAAGTTCAAACCCTTCTTCCATAATAGTTAAATCAGCTCCAAAAGTTGTATCGAGTACTCTATCAAAACCTAATCTTTTTAGAGCTTCAACCATTTTTCCAGTAACTAAACTTCCTGCGCTCATTCCAAACTCTTCACCAAGTGCTGCACGAACTGCTGGGGCTGTTTGAACTACAACAAATTTTTCCGGATTTGAGATTTCTTTTACAACATCATCTATGTTTCTTTTCTCTAAAAGAGCACCTGTTGGGCAATGAAGAACACACTGTCCACATTCAATACAAATCGAGTCCATAATTGATTTGTCAAATGCATTTCCAATTTTTGTTTCATGTCCTCTCCCAATTAAACCAAGAGTTGAAACTCCAACAATTTTATCACAAATATTCACGCATCTTTGACATAAAACACATTTGTCATTATTACGAATATATGCGGGCGCAGAGTCATCAACTTTTCTTTCAATATTTTTCTCAAAAATTCTTTCTGTAATTCCTAAATTACTTCCAATTTTTTGCAGCTCACATTTATTATTTTTCCCACAAGATAAACAATCTGGGTGAGATGCCATTAAAAATTGATAATTTGTTTTTCTAGAATCTAAAACTCTTTTAGTGTTTGTATTAATTTTCATTCCATCAGCAGCAGGAGTTGAACAAGAAGGAATTAAAGTTCTTGCACCTTCAACTTCAACAACGCACATTCTACAAGCTCCCGGAGTTAGTAAATTTTTGATATGACAAAGTGTAGGGATTTTGAAACCATTTTCTCTAGCTACTTCAAGAATAGTTTTTCCTTGCTCAAATTCAAACTCTGTTCCATTTATTGTTAGTTTCATTTTAAAATCACCTTAAAAGAATTATCCAATTTAATACTATTATAATTTATCATAATAAAAATTTAGTATTTCATCATATAAAATTAATTTATTATTTAGTAGTTAAGATTATGGAAAGAGAACCTTGAGTTTTTAAAGTGGACATAAAAAGCAATAAGCTAAATTTAGAACGATTGAATCCAGGAACTATAAAAGTGATTGCGAAATTTCAAAAGCAATAAGCTAAATTTAGAACTTTTCGGCTTAATTATTGCAGTATTTCCCGCAACTTCATTTCAAAAGCAATAAGCTAAATTTAGAACTACCAAGATAAAGTATCGCCCTAATCTACTAATTTCAAAAGCAATAAGCTAAATTTAGAACTTCTCTCAACATCCTCAGGAGTCTGAATATTAGATTTCAAAAGCAATAAGCTAAATTTAGAACTTTATGCTAACTCCAAGTTTAATTGCTTGAATCTTATTTCAAAAGCAATAAGCTAAATTTAGAACGCATTATTGTTGTTGTTTTCTCCTAATACCATATTTATTTCAAAAGCAATAAGCTAAATTTAGAACTTCACCCTATGAAATTATTGCATACTTACCTACATTTCAAAAGCAATAAGCTAAATTTAGAACTTAATGAAACTCAATAATTATTCTTTTTAACTAATTTCAAAAGCAATAAGCTAAATTTAGAACACCCTCTTCTTCAATATAATAACCA
>CAZLRR010000002.1:0-58414 GCA_964562045.1 uncultured Methanosarcinales archaeon | reverse complement strand
TTATACTAATTCCTCAAGCTCTTCTTTTATAAGTTTTTCTCTTAAAAACTGAAGTTATGCGTTTTTTAGGAATTTGAATTTATCTCTTACTTTTAAGGCCTCGAGCGCGTGAGCTGAAAGTTTTGACAGAATTAACTATTTTAACAACAAGAAATTTGGGTTTTTAGATGTAACATTGGCTGCCGAGCAAAGCGAGGGGGAGGCTTGGGGAAAACTCAATTAAACCCAAATTTATACTATCTAATATAACAAAAATGTCAAAACTTTATGGAGGAGGGAGGAAACTTAAAAGTTGGCAAGAATGTATTGTATAACATCTCAAAGATTAGGATTTTAATTCTAAAATTGGCTAGCAAAAACGAAGTTTTTGGGGAGGTTTGGGGACAAAAATCTATTAAAATCTTAATCTTTTAAGAACTCATATAACAAAAATGCCAACTTTTTTATTTCTTATAATTAGAAATTATTTCAAACACCTAAGATAAAAAACGCATAACTTCAGCCTTAAAAAAATATAACAAAACCTAAAAAATAAATCAAAAATCCTCTTTTGAGAAAAACTTTATAAATAAAATATACTTAACCATTTATAGATTAAACCTAAAAAATGGCAAAAAAAGATTATTATGAAATTCTAGGAGTTGAAAAAGGCGCTTCTAAAGAAGACAGAAGAAAAAAAATCTATTTTTTCTGTGGTCTTATTTCAAAGAATAAATATTAAATGTTAAAAATGGCAAGCAAAGATTATTACAAAATATTAGAAGTAAGTAAAGATTCTTCGAAAGAAGATATTAAAAAAGCATATAAAAAACTCGCAAAAAAATATCATCCTGACATCTCACAAGAAACAGACGCCGAGATAAAATTTAAAGAAATAAATGAAGCTGCAGGAGTTTTACTCGACGACCAAAAACGACAACAATATGACACATACGGAACAGCAGATGGACCTCAAGGATTTGGAGGATTCGGGGGAGGAGGATTCAACCCAGAAGATTTCGGAATTAATATTGACGACATATTTGAACAGTTCGGTTTTGGAGGTTTTAGTGGCTTTGGAGGAGGCGGAAGAGGTCATTCCAGAACTCAAAGAAGAGCTGACACCAGAGTTTATGCAGAAACAGAAATTGATTTAAAAGAAGTATATTTCGGAACTGAAAAAGAAATCTCAATTTCCAGAGACGACATATGTGATGAATGTCGCAGCCTTGGAACAAAAAATAAAAAAGATGTTCAAACATGTGATGAATGTGGCGGGCAAGGATTTGTAGTCCAGACTCAAAGAACTATTCTTGGTATGATGAGAACCCAAAAAGTTTGTCCAAAATGTCATGGAGAAGGTTCAACTATTAAAAATCCCTGTGAAAAATGTAATGGAAGCGGGACAATAAAAAAGAAAGAAAAAGTAACTATAAAAATTCCAAAAGGTGTCTCTTCAGGAACAATGCTCAGAATTCAGGGCAAAGGAAGTTATGACCCACAAAGCGAAACTTACGGAGATTTATATGTGAAAATCTTCGTTAATGAAAATAAAATTTTCAATGTTGAAGGAGAAGATTTGTATATGACTTTAGATGTTAATTTTATCCAAGCAATTGTTGGAGATGAAGTAGAAATTGAACATTTTGAAAAAGATTTGCTCTTGAAAATTCCTGCAGGAACTCAGCCCGGAACAGTTCTACGTTTGAAAAATAAAGGAATGCCATACTTAAACTATAATAGCTATGGAGATTTGTATGTTAAAGTTAATGTTGAAATTCCAACAAAAATTACAAAAGAACAAAAGAAAATTTTAGGAGATTATGCTAAAACTTTGAAAGATAAAAATTTCTTTTCAAGAATTAAAGGTTTTTTTAGTTAAAAATGGTAGAAGTTTATAATACACACATGTTTATGTATGCCCTAAAATCTGATGCAGAATTAAAAAAACATTTTGTAATTTTTCTAAATAGAGAAAACAAAGAAATTAAAATAAAAATCGAAAAACTAGAAGTAAAATCAAGCCCCCTTTCGTGTAAAATCTGGGACTTTGAAGGAAAAAAACATCTAGTTCCCTATATTAGAATCCGAAAAATTTTGAAAGGGAATGAATTAGTTTGGGATTCAACAGATGTTGATTTAGATAATGTTAAAGTTATTAAAGGGTATTGATGTTTTAGAATTTGAATTTATCTCTTAGATTTAAGACCTTGAGTGCGTGAGCTGAAAGTTTTGACAGAATTAACTTTTTAACAATAAGAAATTTGGGTTTTTAGATGTAACATTGGCTGCCTAGCAAAGCGAGAGGGAGGCTTGGGGAAAGTCAATTAAACCCAAATTTTTACTATATAATATAACAAAAATATCAAAACTTTAGGGAGAGGTGAAAGGAAACTTAAAAGTTGGCAAGAATTTCTTTTATAACCTCTCAAAGATTAGGAGTTTAATTCTATTCTTGGCTAGCAAAAATGAAATTTTTGAGGAGGTTTGGGGACAAAAATCTATTAAAATCTTAATCTTTTAAAAACTCAGATAACAAAAATGCCAAATTTTTATTTCTTATAAATTGATATGTTTTCAAATTCAAAAAGAATAATCAATCCAACTTACGCAAAATATCTTCTAACTCAACTACTTCAGGTTCATCTAAAACGTCAACATTTAAAGTACAAATTAAAATTCCATTATATTTGACAATTCTCTCATTTAAATAACGCAAAAATTCAAAAACAATTGTATGATTATTATTTTTCAAAATTTGCCCCAATTCAAGCATAATAAAAGGTGCCTGCGCCTGTTCTAAGAAATTATCAATGAAAGTAATCATGTTATTAATCTTCATTGGATCCACAATATCAGAACTCTCATCCAAAGAATTTTTAATATAAGAAGCCCCTTTAGTCTCATCACTTACAGCATTAACCCAAGCAACAGGAGTTTTCTCAAGCTTATATCTTGTTCTAATTTCTCTTGGAGAAGTCTCTGTAATCAAAAATCCTTCAAAACCCGATTTCGTAGCTTCTGCAAATTGCTCAAGCATAAAATTTCTGTCCTTTTTCAATGCAAGATACGAATTTCCTTCTGAAACATTAATATCAAGCTCACCCCCCAAAGTTCCTTCTTGAACTGGAACAAACTTCATCTTAACAAATTTACCTTTATAATATTGCAAAATTAAATACTCCAAAACAAGCGCATAAGTAAAAATCACCAACGCCAAAAAATCTAAAATATTAATCACCAATTCAGTAACAAAATCAGTTCCAACGTATAAAAGCTCAAAACCTGTTAGAAACCTAAGTAAATGCCCCAAACCTAAAAAAACTGCCGCAAAAGCAATAAAAAACCAAGGTTTCTTATAGTTTTCCTGATACACCTTATTAAAAATATTAAAACCTATTGATATCGCAAAAATCGCAAGCACTCCCGATAATATTGAAATTGTTGCAGTATTAAACATTAATATTTCGGAACATAATAAACTTATAAAACTTTGTAACTACGCTGCAAATGGCTTAGAAGAATCTGTTTTCTTGACTTTGTAATCACATACAAAGCATTTATAAACCAACATTTATTCACTAAAATATGGCTATTAAAATTGTCATCGGTTGTAAATCTGGTAAATGCTACCAGAAAGAACTAGAATCAAATGAAGCTGAGGCCTTGCAAGGAAGGAAACTCGGGGAAGAAATCACAGGAGATGCAATTGGGTTTCCTGGCGCAAATCTTCTAATTACCGGTGGATCTGATGCAAGTGGTTTTCCAATGAGAAGAGACCTACCAGGAACACAGAAAAAGAAAATCTTGACTGTGAAAAGTACAGGTTTTAGAGGAAAACTTAGAGGAAAAAGATTTGATGGTTTAAAAATCAAAAAAACAGTTGCCGGAAATACTATCCACAATAAAACAAACCAAATAAATCTTAAAGTCCTAAAAGGTGATTCAGTTGTAGAAAAAGCTTTTGCTCCTGCAGAAGAACCAGCTGAAGGAACACCAAAAGCAGAAGAGTAAATTTTACTCACTTCTTACTCTTTTAAATTCTGTATCATTAATTAAATGAGGATTACTTCCTAGTCTTTCATATTCTGACCTTTCTATGTATCCTGTACCTTCTGTGGCATTTGGTGGCAAACAAACTCCAATTTCTCCTGATTTATCAACTTTAATCAATATGCAAACAAGCCCTGGTTGGCATTCTAAACTAAATTGGGGACTCTCGCAAAATTCGCCCTCCCCCATTGGTATTTTTGGATCTTGCTCAGCATCAATATCAGTTATTCCCCCAATAGTTATAGAAAATAATACTTTTAAAAATACCAAAAATGCAATTACAATCACAAAAATCCAAAAAACTACGCTCTTCAAAGGATTCATACATATTTTTTTTTCTTTAAATTTATAAAACTTCGCAACTTATTATAAATTATGAAACTCGCAGTTCTCTATTCTGGAGGAAAAGATTCGAATTATTCTTTATGGATTGCAAGCAAAGAAAATGAAATCTCTTGCCTTATTAATCTCAAATCCGAAAACGAATATTCTTACATGTTTCAAAAAACCGGAACAGACATAGTAAAATATCAATCTGAAGCTCTCGAAATTCCATTAATCCAATTTGAAACCAAAGGAGAAAAAGAACACGAACTAAAAGATTTAAAAAAAGCAATAAAACTTGCAATTGAAAAATATAAAATTAGCGGAGTTGTAAGTGGAGCAATTAAATCAACATATCAAGCCTCAAGAGTTCAAAAAATTTGTAACGAATTAGACATTTGGTGCTTTAATCCTATTTGGCAAATAGATGAAAAAAAATATTTAGACGAATTAATTAAAAATAAATTTGATATTCGAATTGTGAAAATTGCATCATACCCATTCGATAAAAAATGGCTCGGAAGAAAACTTGACGAAAATTACAAAAAAGACATAGAAAAAATAGATGAAAAAATGCCCCTCTCTTATGTTGGAGAAGGAGGAGAGACAGAAAGTATTGTCTTAGATTCTCCTTGTTTTAAGAAAAAAATTGAAATCGAAACTAGCATAAAAATGGAAAGCGAAAATTGTGGAGATTTGATATTTGAAAGAGTCAAATTAGTTGAGAAATGATTTTAATAATTAATATTACATGTAATGAATTACTAACCAAGGAATTTGTAAAACCAATAGAGCAAATAGTTAAAGAAAATTATGAAGTTAAACATTATACAAAACTAAAAGATTTAGACAAATTTTCTCATGTTATCATTTGTGGGACTGCTCTAAAAGATAATAAATATTTAGAAAGCATTGAACTTTTCAAACCAATTTTTGAATCAAAAACAAAAATTCTAGGAATCTGTGGTGGGGCTCAAATTATTGCAAAATATTTCGGAGCAAAAATTACAAATTTTCAAGAAATCGGAATGAAAAATATTGAAATACTAAAAGAAGATAAAATACTTAAAAACTTCTCACAAAAAGACGTTTATTTAATGCATAATTTTGCTTTTGAACTGCCTGAAAAATTCGAAAAAATAACTGAAACTCAGATTCCTGTTCTAATTAAAAAAGAAAATATTTATGCTTGCCTTTTTCACCCCGAAGTTAAATGCGAAAAAATCATTGAGAACTTCTTGACCACATAGTAAGAGAAATTAAAAATTTCTAAACAAGGTGGTTTTAGAAACCACATAGTTTTTTAAATAAATAAAGGACAAATAGTTTATGCTCTGGCAAGATGTTATAATTACGCTCGCAAATGTATTATTTATGGTTTCACTTGCAAACCAAGTTTTATATGGTTTTAAACATAAAAAAATATCGATAACTCTCTTTACTTCGGCCCTTACAGCAATCGGACTTTTTGCAATGGGCACCGCATTTTTAAGTTTAAACCTAATCCTCTCACCCATTGTCGCATACTTAAGTGGTCTGCTCTGGACAATACTTTTCATACAGCGAATAATTTATAAATAAAAAATTTCAACTTTATTTATGGACGACACAACAATTTTTACAAAAATAATTAATAAAGAAATTCCGGCATCAATAATTTATGAAGATGAAAAACATCTTGCATTTTTAGATATAAGACCATTTGAAAAAGGACATACGCTAGTAATCCCAAAAAAACCTTACGAAAATATTTTTGAAATGCCAGAAAACGAACTCCAAGAACTAATTTCTCTTGTTCAAAAAATCGCAAAACACTATAATAAAACTTTAAATTGTGGAATAAATATTGCACAAAATAATTTGAAAATCTCTGGGCAAGAAGTAAATCATTTACACTTTCATATAATTCCGAGATTAGAAGATAAAAAACTCTATCATCTAGAAAACTGCAAAAAGTATGAAGAAAACGAACTTCGCGAATATGAAAAAAAATTGAAACTTGATTAAAAAAAAGTTAGTTTCATAAATAGAAATTTCTTCATTTAATCAAAGAAACCTCGGCGCGTGGATGAAAGTTTTGACAGAATTAATTATTTTAACAATAAGAAATTTAGGTTTTTAAATGTAACATTGGCTGCAAAAACAAAGTTTTTGGAGAGGTTTGGGGAAATCAATTTTCTAAAAATAGGTTTGTTTTATATTCCGGACAGAGCCCTAAAAAACAAACCTTTTTAAGTTGAACGTTCTAAATACTAATATGGTAGATTTTTGTAATAAATGTGGAGCAATAATTATTGGAAAAAAAGGAGAAGCTGTAAACTGTCCAAGTTGTGGACACGAAAACAAAGCAAAATCAACAATTAATTTAAGCGAGAAAATCAAAAAAAAAGAAGAAATTGAAGTTGTTGACAAGGATGATTCCTCAGCAGAGATTCATCCAATTACTGATGTTGAATGTCCAAAATGTGGTAATCCAAAAGCATATTTCTGGTCACAACAAACAAGAGCAGCAGATGAACCAGAAACTCAATTTTTCAAATGTGTTAAATGTAAACACCAATGGAGAGACTATAAATAAAATTTTAGCTATTTTTAACTATTTCTTCGTTATTTGTTTTATGCACACAAGTTGCACTTAAAAATCAAATGCCTCAAACTAATTAAAACTATCTTAAAATTTCTGTTTTTGAAAATCAGTTTTGTTATATTCCTCTTCCTAAATTAAGCAAACTGACGAAAATTTCGCAATTTCTTTTATAAATCCGCAAATACAATAATATTAATGACAAAATTTCCTCTTTGTGGTCTTGAACCCACACTTCGTAAAGTACAAAAAGATTTTGGAATACTAACTTCCTTCGATTTTACTACATATCAGCCACAAAATATTTTCCAATTAGTTTCATATCTAGAAACATATGGACATTTAATTGTAAACCAAAAACCCGAGAATCGAGATTTCGAAACTCAAAAAGGTATTTGTTTAACTCAAAATCCAAACAGATGGTTTTATTCTAGTAGAGGTTTATTATATAATGGTTTAAATCTTCATCCCCAAAGTTATGATGTAAAATTATTTTTTTCATTTCAAAAATCTATAACTCCCAAAGGTAAAATAATTTTTCCATCTAAAATCGACAAAAAAAGACAATATGAAGAAGCTGCTGCTTATTTTAAAAAATAAGGAAGCAAATAGAGTTAGAAAAAAGAAAAAAGATCCTTAATGCCTATTTTTTAATTATTTCTTCTTTTTATCTTCTTTCTTATCTTTTTCTGTAGCTTCCGTATCGACTACATCATCTTCCTTTTTATCTTCTTTTGGACCCTCAGCGCCTGTTTGAGCCCCAGCTTGTTGATACATTGCACTATACATTTCCTGAGCTTTTTTAGTGATTTCTTCTTCTTTTGCTTTGATTTTTTCAATATCTCTTTTTTCGGCTTTTAGAAGTTCTTCAAGTTCTTTTACTTGCTCCATTAAAGGAGACACTTGTTTCTGGTCAACTTTATCTTTATTCTCATCAAGTGTTTTCTTAGTTTGGTATACAAGATTTTCCGCCCTATTTACTGTTTCGATTTCTTCTTTTCTCTTGTTATCTTCTTCAGCATGTTTTTCTGCTTCTTCTTGCATCTTTTTAATATCTTCATCAGTTAGATTTGAGGATGCAACAATCTTTATCTCCTGCTCTTTTCCAGTCCCTAAATCTTTTGCTTTTACATTAACAATACCGTTTGCATCAATGTCAAATGTAACTTCAATCTGAGGAACACCTCTTGGCGCAGGCGGAATTCCTTCTAAATTAAACTGACCCAACAATTTATTGTCAGCAAACATTGCCCTCTCTCCCTGAGCAACTCTAATAGTTACAGCACTCTGATTATCTTCAGCAGTTGAATAAACTTGAGACTTTTTAGTTGGGATTGTTGTGTTTTTATCAATCATTTTTGTAAACACACCACCTAATGTCTCAATTCCTAAAGACAGAGGAGTTACATCTAAAAGCAATACATCTTTAACTTCTCCTGCTAAAACTCCAGCCTGAATTGCAGCACCTAAAGCAACCGCCTCATCAGGATTTACAGATTTGTCTGCATCTTTTCCAGAGATAGATTTTACAAGTTCCTGAACTGCAGGAATTCTTGTTGAACCTCCAACTAAAAGAACTTTATTGATTTCAGAAATTTTCAGTTTGGAGTCTTTAATCGCCTGTTCTGTTGGTTTTTTTAGTTTATCCAAAATTCCAGAAATTAAATCATTAAACTTAGATCTTGTAATTTTCATCTCAAGGTGTTTAGGACCACTTGCATCCGCAGTAATAAAAGGCTCAGAAATTTCAGTTTCTAATTTTGAGGATAATTCAATTTTTGCTTTTTCTGCCGCAGTTTTGATTCTTTGAGCTGACTGAGGGTCTTCTCTTAAATCAATTCCATGTTCTTTTTTGAATTCATCAGCAATATAATCAACAAGGATTTTATCAATATTATCTCCACCTAAATGATTGTCTCCTGCTGTTGCTTTTACCTCGAAAACTCCATCATCAAGTTCTAAAACTGAAACATCAAAAGTTCCACCACCAAAGTCGAAAACTAAAACGTTATGAGCATCTGCTTTATCCATTCCGTAAGCAAGTGCAGCTGCTGTTGGCTCGTTAATGATTCTCTCAACGTCAAAACCTGCAATTTTTCCTGCATCTTTTGTAGCCTGCCTTTGTGCATCACTAAAATAAGCAGGAACTGTAATTACTGCCTTATTAATTTTTGTTCCTGCATAGGCTTCTGCATCTTTTTTTAGTTTTGCTAAAGTCATAGCAGAAATTTCCTGCGGAGTGTAATCTTTGCCGTGAATATTTGTCTTGTAATCTTCACCCATATGAGTTTTAATTGAAGAAACAGTCTCTTTTGGTTTAACAATAGCTTGTTTTTTTGCTGGCTCTCCAACAATTCTCTCACCACTCGATGTGATGTGCACAACAGAAGGGGTTGTTCTTCCACCCTCAGAATTTGGAATAACAACCGCTTTTCCATTCTCAATAATAGACATACAACTATTAGTTGTCCCTAAATCAATTCCTAATACTTTTTCTTTTGCCATTTTTTATGTTTTACGCAATTTCATTATAATTTTACGTTTTTGATAAAACTATTAAGAAATTTTTATTTATAAACTTTTTGATTTTTTATCAGATTTGGGAAAACTTTGTGTGTTTTTAGGATTTGGGAAGAATTATTCAATAATAATCTCCAAAATAATCTATTTTCAAATAATTTGATTGAATCTCTTAATTTAAAGACCTCGGTGTGGCTGAAAAATCCATACTAAAAAACAAACAAATTGGATTTTTTAGGGGGAGGCTGAAGGCATCTTAAAAGTTGGCAAGAATGTATTGTATAACATCTCAAAGATTAGGATTTTAATTCTAAAATTGGCTAGCAAAAACGAAGTTTTTGGGGAGGTTTGGGGAATTAAATCTATTAAAATTTTAATCTTCAATAACCCATATAACAAAAATGCCAACTTTTTTTTCTTATAATTTGAGATTATTTCAAATAATTAACTTTAAAAAATTACTCCAACCTCTTTACCTCGCCACCCTTAGAAATTACTTTTTGCTTTGTTTGTTTTTCAAGTTCTTTTCTTGCATTTCCTGCAATTTTTCCGCCCGTTTGAGCACTATCAAAACATTCGCCAAAGCCAGTTGAATCTTTAGATTTAGTTATTTCCTTAGTTGCATGTTCTCCTAGCATTGAAAAAATCAATTCTAAAGTTGTCATATTATCTCTTAAGTTATTTCTCTTAGATAAATCTTTGAATTCTTTATGTTCTTTAATGTTCTTATCAAAAGTAGCCTTATGAATTTCATTAGTTAAAATAGCATAATCTTTTCTCTCTTTTATTCCTCTTTCGTTCCATTCGTCAGTCAAATCTTGTCTTATTTGAGTTGATTCTAATCTTTTATTCCTTGGAATACCCCAACTTTTAAGTTGGGGATGAAATGTATATTCTAAGGAATGACTAAAAATCGCGAATAAGACTCGCTCGTAATACTCCATCCTTTAGGTGGAGATAGAGTGAGTCAGCGATTTTTTCTTTATCAATCCATGCTTTTGGATAGCCCTTTGTTCTATAATATTCTCTAGATCTTTCAACTGCTAATGAAGGATTTTGAATTTCATCAAGTCTTTCTTCTCCTAATTGAGCAAACCATTGTTTGAAAGGTTCAACTCTTTTTGATGGGATTGACTGAATTATACGAAATATAGATTTTGTATTAGCACAATCAGTTACATATTTCTTCCCGTCAGAAGCCTCTAATTTCAGTTGTACGATAAAATCGTACAACTCAAAACCTTCATCTTTTTGCATTTTAGCCTTCAAATCAGACCAATATCTCCTAGGAATACTTGCTTCAACTAATACTTCAATAATATCAACAACAGAATAATACCATTCTTCATTAAACCAAATTCTCCTAATCTTTTTGTCCTCAAAAATTATTAATTTGTCTTCCATAACTTAAATTAGAAATATTACATTTATAAAACTGAGTGATGAAGTCAGTAGAATTTTTAGAAAAAAGAGATTTTTCTACTAATTTTATTCAATCATAATCTCTTTACTTCCAGAATAAGGTTCTACGTATTGTTCAGACTCTGGAAACTCAAATTCTTCGATTTGATTAAAATCTCCCAAATCAGTTAAAATCATCTCAGTATTAGATACTGTAAACATTACCTCATCAATTCTCAAAACTCTCCTAACTCCAGAATTCCAACGATTTCTATCTCCCCACTCCGAATGCTCAATCTCTTTAAGCAAATCAAATTCGTTATTTTCTAAATCAAATACTAAAACGCCTTGCCAATACTCTGCACGATAATACTTCTCATCTAAATCCCGAGACTTTGAAACAGGAATTGCAAGAAGACTTCTAGATTCATCATAAAAAAAAGCTTTATGCTCATTTAAAACTTCACTATTTGAATATCTTCCTTCAACATAATATGAATCAAGTTCTTTTGGATTTTCAAAGTCTGACACATCAAAAAGTGTAAACTTCAAACCATTTGTAACTACTCCTCCCCACTCAGACTCTTTTGTATCCTGACCAATTCCGATTACAACGTCTTCTGAAATCTTATGCAAATACTTAGAAAATCCTGGCAATTTCAAATAACCTAAAACCTCGGGATTTGTTGGATCTTCCAAATCAATTACAAAGAAAGGATCAACTTGTTTAAAAGTAACCAAATATAATTTATCTGCTTCAAACCTTGCAGAATAAATTCTCTCGTCCTCCGCCAAATCTTCAAGACTTCCAATAACTTCCAAACTTTCATCTAACACATAAACATTATTAGACTGTTCTCTGCCATTTTCATTTGACCAAAAAGATGAAGTTGTAGCAACCCTCAAATTTCCATCATACTCACTCAAAGAAAACTGATTCAATAAAGAACCTCTAACTTCCCCTTTCTCTTCCAATTCAACTTTTCCGCCATCAAGACTCAACTTAAAAATGTCAGTTTTATCCTTCTCCTTGGCCATTTTAACATCATACTCATCTAATGATTCCTCAATCTCTTCTGCCAAATTCTCAGCTTCCTTCTCAGACAACTCCCCATACATCTCTTGCATTATCTTTGCAACATCTTCAAAATAAGTATCTTCATCTTTTCTTAAATCCTCAATTTTCATCTGAGTTTTCAAATCAAGTAAAGGAAGAACAGCCTCTTCAAATCTTTCAACTCTTTGCTCAAAATTATTATGGTAACTCCAAGGTTTTTTAGATGCGAAATAAATATTATTCTCGCTCACATAAAAAGTAGTATCATAACCTGCCATAAAACTTTGAACATCTGCATCTTCCAAATCATCAAGAGAAACTCCCGCAATACTATAAGTCACATAACTTCCCTGCGGATTTGGCAGAATATAAAATTCAGACTCTATCTCAACATCTCCTGCTTTTAAAAGGGGCATTGGACCTTCCCACAAACCATATACATACTCTTGAGAAACAAAATACAAATCATCTCCAATAAGTCTGGAATCATAATAATTCCCAGTCAAAGAATAATTCTTTTCAATTTCAATATTCTCTCCATCAAACTCATACACCAGAACACTTGTAGAATACTCAAAAGACTTTCTCGGCACAAAATTATATCCGTCAACTCTCCAAACTTCTTCTCTTGCATTTCCAAGAAGAATAACTTTATTTTTCGTGATAAACAGTTCCTCGTAATTACCATCAAATTCTTTAATCAAAATCTCTTTAGTATTCTCAGGACTTTTAGCATCATAAATGATTAAATTATTATTTCCTAAAACATAAATATAATCTCCATCAGTTTTCACTAAATCTGCTTCATCAACACCTTTTTCTTGGACATTTGTAGTTGTATAATCTCCAGAACCAGAAGTTCCACTTTCTTGAGCCACACTATCTGCAGACAAAGATTTAGCTTCAAAACCTCCTCTAAAACCTGAGAAAACAAAATTTTCGGCAGTATTTTTAATCAAATACTCTTGAAGCTGAGCTTTTGACTCTATCTTAACAAAATCATCAGATTTCAAATCAGAAATCACAGAACTATTATCTGTTCCATTATTTCCGTCAACAACAGCCATGCAACCCGCAAAACCGAGCATAAAAATTGCCAAAATTGCGAAAAATATTTTTTTCATAGAATTGAAATGTTTTCAGAATTTAAAAAGAAATGTATAACTTTAATAATTGTTAAAGTTTAATCAAACCTCAGGCTCATTTGGTATCCGCAAACCTGACCATTAGAATCATATATCGGCTCTTCTCCAACTATTGAGTTCTCTGGAACATATCTATCCAAACATATACGGTCAAAGAAAACTGATTTTCTACCACAATCCCTAGGTGTTGACCCCAGAATTTTTTCCAACTCTCCCACAACAATTTCACTCACTTCAGAGTCATTTCCATCAGTATCTCTTCTTCCCCAGTCCTCGTTATCAAAATCTCCTTGTAAAATTTTTACTCCTATTCTTGAAAGTCCATTTTCTTGAGAAGATTCAAAGATTTGATATTCTTCGATAATAGTTCCGCCCCCATATTTTGGAACTTCTCTTGTAAAATTCATTGAAGAATCTCCATCAACATATAAACCTAAAACTCCCAAATTTCCAACGAAGGCTCCAAATACCTCTCGAACACCATCTTTTAGTTTTGAAACTTCTTTTTCTTTATCTAAAACTTTAGTAAAATAAAAATCAGTTACCTCACTATCTCTAGTTAAAACATCCACCCTATCCATATAACTCCTAATAAGAGAACACAATTTATAAATCTATCGCTCAGGATAAAAAACGCTAAAACGGGATAAGCTAGACTAAAACTTCGCTATCTTTAACGTCATAAAATCTACACTCTTCTTGATCTCGAGAATATTCAAATTCAATTTTTCTACTTGGATACATCTCTGAGAGAACTCTTTTCAAATTAGTTACAAGAAGAAAATTCACTTCTAAATTCCCTCCCAATTCAGGTTCTCGCCGACCAACATGTTCAACAGAAACAATCAAAGATTTACTATTTTTATCATGTTTAATAAAATGTTTAGTATGAAACATAAAATTAATTCCGCCTTTTGACTCATCAACCGTAAAATTCTTCACCCCAATTTTTCTTAATATCTCAATAATTTTATTTTGACAGCTTACTCCACCCATCTTTAAAATATAATAAATTTCAAAGTTTAAATATTTTTGTCTAACCAAAAGATTAAATACTTAATTCTCAATACATAATTATGTCGATAAAAAGAGAGCTCTTAAGTAAAACAAAACTTGAATTCTATAACGAAATTAAAAAGTATCAACAAACGCTAAAACCAACAAAAGAGCTCGAAGGATATGCAGCATCCTCAATTGTCGGGGAGAAAAACTATCCATGCCTCTCAATTCATAACATCCAAACAGAAGATAAAAAAGCCGGCTATAAAAACACAGCAGAAATAGTCAAAAAAGATTACTCAGACATATTCAAATTCAAAGCAAAAAACATACTCGGAACAACAAACAAAGAACATATTCGAAAAGTTGATGATAAAATAAAAAAAGAAATTGAAGATATCTACAAAGCAAAAAATGACCCAAACTTCACAACAGAATTTGAAAAAGAACTCAAATTCGACAAAGTTTTAGTAAACAAAGTCTCAGGAATCATGGGCTCGAAAAATCCACTCCAAAAACTCCAAACTAATGAGAACGCCCAAACCTCAAAACAAGTTGAAAAATACACACAAGAAGACATAAAATCAAAAGAAGCAATAATCTCACTCTACGAAAAAGGAACCAACGAACATCAAATAATCAATCTTTTAGCTCTGGGAAGTTTTGGGATAAATATGAACAAAAAACTAGTTCCAACTCGTTGGGCAATAACAGCTTATGATAAATGCATAGAAAATTACTTACATCAAAAACTCACTCAATTCAAAATAATAAACGAATTTCAAATTTTCCAATCCTACAATAAAGGAAATACATTTCTAATAATTCTAATTCCAAACAATCAAAGTTTCGAAAACATAGAATGGTTTGGGCAAAAACTTTGCGACTACTCAAGTTTTGAAAATAAACTCGACAAAGAAGAACCCGAAACTGCAGGAGGATTCTATGCATCAAAAGTTGCAGTCTCTGAACACCTAATGGAAATTAAAAAGCAAGCATCAATTCTTTGCATAAGATTAATTGAAGACTATGACTTGCCCCTCGGAGTAGTTTTAGTTAGAGAAAGCATTCGTGATGCAATGAAAAATAAAATCTTTTCTTGCTCAAACGAAAAAGAAATGATTGAATTTCTCCACACGAAAAATAAAGTGTTCGAAAAATTATATTTAGAAAGTCGAACACTTCGAGAAAACAAAAACCAAAAAAAGTTAAGAGAATTCTTTAATCACAAATAACTGGCAATTCAAAAGAAACATTTGAAATTCCTTCTTTTATGTTTCCAGATAGCAAAATATTATTATTATTTGTAAATCTGAAATTTAAATTTATTCCTTTTTTTTCTAATCGACAGTTAGTTGGTTCACAATATGAGACACGTTGATAAAATCCTTGTAAATTAGTTAAATTTGTAAAACTACAATTTTCTTTATGGTAAATTCTAACCCAAAAATCATCAAAAATAACTTCTTTATCTTTAAATTTATGTAAAACATATTCGGGATTTCTCCTATCTAACCAAACAAAATATGCATCAACCATATACGAGGGTTGGTTAAATGTCTGTGGTAAACCTTTAACTTTCTCAGAACTCTTTTCCCAACTTAAAATAGATATAGAACTTAGCTTTGACATAAAATCCTCATTTTCCATATCCACAATTATATTCTTTTTTTCAGAATCTAGATATAAGGTAAAATTTTTGGTTTCAACTTTATCTTCGGGATTTTCAATTACATCTAACCAGTTGCCTTCTTTGTCATAAAACAAAATTCTTAATGGTTTTCCATAATACTCAACATTATTTTGTGAATAATTAAAAATTAATTTATCATAATAATGAAAATCAAATATTTTGTCATTAATGACAGTTTTATCATAGTTATAAGAATCAACCCATAACGCCGAACAACCGCGCCCATCACAAAAATAACTCTCTAAATTTGAATTTGTTTTTTCAATAGTATTCTTATTAAATATGAAAACACAACCAACGATTATTAGAATTATAATGAAAAGATAACATTTCCAATTCTCTCTAAAATTTTTTTTAAAACCAATACCATAATATCCAAAAATTAAATAAAAAACATATGCCGCAATAAAATAATAAATAATAAATGAATTGTATAATATATTTGTAAAAGAATTAGAATAATTCCCATAAAAAATCACAAAAAAATTTACTATTATTAAAATAAAAAATAAAGGAGTTATTTTTTCAACAATTTCTCTAATTGATAACTTATTTACAAATATTTTTTTACTTCCTGCAATCAAAAGAGGTATTGCTAAAAGAAAAGTTAATTTTGTTAATGACATGACTAAATTAAAGAATTCCTCAGAAGAAGAATTTACAACAAACAAAATACAATAAATCGTTGCTAAAATTAATCCTAGAAAAACCATGTATGAAAAAAATAATGCAGAAATATTAAATAGCTCAATTAACCAATCAACATCTTCAAACCAACCGCCCCCTTTTTTCTTTTTTCGAAAAGTAGATTTATTTAAAAATATTAGTCCTAAAAAAGTAGACAAAGTAATAAACAAATAAAATTCGGTTGAATCTATTAAAAAACTCATAAAAATAAAATATTTATATCCTTTAAATAATTTAGTATTAATTCTAGCTAATTTTTTCTAGTTCAAGGCGTTTGATTCCGCAGTGTATATTTATACATAAGGAACCAAACAACGAAGAAATAGGAAAAATAAGCAGAATTAATTAATTCCGGCAACTGCTTTTTTCAAAGAATGAACAATATTTGAAACATTAGAATAACCTTGCCGCTCTTCTTCCCACAAATCATGATGATCTAAATGTCCTCCCAAAACACTTCTCAATTGTTTTAAAGTATCCAAAAACTTTTGAACCCTATCATGCTCACCAAACTTCAATGTTTTAACATCAGAAATAATTTTCAAAAACTCTTCGTCCTGTTTATCAATCACATCATTAAGCTGTTTCTCAAGTAAAAATATTTTCTCAAGTCTCATATAATTCTGTTCGTCAACCAATTTAATAGTATATGCAGTAATTAAATTTTTCAGTGTTTCACGTTTTTTAATCTTATTTCTCAAAGCAAGAAAATCTTTTCTCATATTCTCCAAATCTTTTTTAAATACAGCAAAATCCCTACTGTGTAAAAATTCTCCCATTTCATGTTCAGACTTAGTATTTAATGCATAAACTAAATGATTAACATCCTCAACAATTTTCTCCTCTCCTGTCTGAACCTCTACAACCATAACTCCCCAAAGTTTAGATTCTAAAGCTTGTAAATCTTTTAAAAAATCTAACAACTCAAGTTGAGGATTATGAATTCTAGGCTTTACTGAAAACTTATTTGACATAACAGCAACGATTCCCATAAAAAAACTAAAACCTAAGTTTAATTAATATTTTCTTGCTATAACATAGTAATAAAAACACAAAAATCCCAGAAAAGCACTCAAAAAAACAAAGATAGAATAAAAAACCAACCAAAAAGACAAAAATAACAAAATTATTTAGTTACTAAAACTTTTGGTTTCTTAATAATTTCCCCCTGAAACTTAAAACCCTTCTTCACGGTTTTTAGAATTATTCCTTTCTGCATTCCTTTAGAATCTTGATATGAAGCAACCTCGTGAATTTCTGGGTCATACATCCTATCTCCTGCAGTAATTTCTTCAAGAGCAAATTTTTGCATATAATCTCTCAAAACCTTTTCTGCTTTATTTAAATCCATAAGCAAAGTCTGAATTTCCTTATCTGTAGCACGAACTTTAAAACTGTCAGCCTTTGCAACTTCAAAAGCTTCAAAAATCTCAATCAAATTTTTAGCAAAATCCTCTTTAGAGTGCTTTCTAAAATCTTCAAGTTTACGCTCATACCTCTCAACAATAGCCTTATTTTCAGATTTTAACTGAGAATGCCTATGGTGCAATGCCTCATATCTTTCATCATTTGCAGAAAACATTTCCTTAAACTTTTTAAAAACCATAATTATAACAGAATTATAAAATTTATAAACATTGCGTTTTAAAGGCTTTGTTTGGAAACTTATGAAATTTATTTCTTAGTCTAAATTCGGACGAAAATTTTAAATTGAAAGTTGAAAATTTTGGGGTTTGGGAAAAATCAATTTTTTAAAACTTTATGTGAAAATCACATCAAGGCTTAGAAATCGAGGATTTCTTGAAATAACATAATACGATCAAAGCTGTTTTAATTAAAATATTTATCTTCTTCTGCCAACTTTAAGCTTCATTTCTTTCTCATAATCATCCATTTCTTTCTTAAACTGGCCAACTAAATCATTAAAACTCTTCTTATATATCGTAAATATTGTTTTCTTTATATCTAAATCTTCCATTATCTTTGGCAAATGCTCAAAAATATAATTCAAACCTGATTTCTCAAGCATTATATGAAATACAATTTCAAGTTCTTGATCTTTCTTAAAGGGTCTAATTCCAAATCCATATTTAACGTTATTTTTCACAATCTCGCTTTGATAATTGCCAGAAACTACTTTTGCAAGAGCATCAGAAACATATTTGTGATAAAGCTTGAAATCTTTCTGCTCAGGAAAATAAATTTGTTTCAGATAATATTTCACAAAACAATAATCAATAAAAATCAAAATTTGCTTATCTAAATTATCCCCAAAAATTGGAGCAACCCCAATAGGATTTACAATAAAAATTTCATCAAACATTGACGAATAACCCGCAAAAGTCCCAAGACCTTGAGCCCCCGGATCAATTTTAGATGCAACCATACCTTTTGAAACACAAACATTAATTTTTGGATTTTTAGGCTCAACGCCAAACCATTTTGCAACAGCTTTATTTCTGTCTTCAAATATTCCAAATAACTTGGACCTTAATTCTTCTGACTCGGATTTCTCCGGCATAAATTTTAATTCTATTGTCATTTTCTAATACTTTGTAACTAATTCAATATCGTGGTTTGTTCTTAATTAAAGCGTCAACCTCTGATAGTTCCTGAAAATAATGTTTTTAATTTCAGTATTATCCAAGCCCTTAATTTTGGCAATTTCCTCATATATTAAAGGCACACTCAAAGGCGTGTTCCTCTCTCTGCCTGGTTTTAAAAATGGACTGTCAGTCTCAACTAAGATCTGATTTACTGGCAACTCCTCAACCAATATACGAAAACTTTCGGTGTTCTGAATTAACAAAGGAATTGATACGTATAACTTTAGTTCTTTGATTTTCTTTATTAATTTTTTCTTTCCACTAAAACAATGTAAAACAAATTTTGAAAACTTAGTTTTTGAAATAAACTCTTCCAAAATCTCCAAAACTTCTCTTTCAGCCTTTCTAGAATGAATAATTAAAGGTTTATCTAATTCATATGCAAGATTGGCAATCTTCTTAAATCTTTCAACTTGAACATTTTGCAAACCCTTATCCTTTGTATGTTTAAAATCAACACCAACTTCACCAATTGCCAGAAACTCCGATTTGTGCTTTTTTAAATATTTCAAATAATCTTCAAACTCTTTTTCGCTAATGCTCTCTGCTTCCTGCGGATATAAACCCGGACAGACCTTGACACAATCCACGCCACTAAACATTTCTTTAGTTTTCAAATAATTTTCAAAACTCAAAGTATTTGTAAAAGTTAAAATTTTCTTCATTTCAAGCTCCTTTACCAGTTTTTCTCTATCAGAATCAAAAGAATCAAAATCCAAATGAGCATGAATATCAATATACATAATATCTTGTATCAAAATTTCTTTATAAAGATAGTAGTAAAAATTTATCCTCTTTTCGAAAAATTTATCCCAAAACAAAAGATTTATAAAAACATACACTTTATTTATTAATAAGATTAAAATGTCACCCTTTACAATTGTTGATGATGAAATTGATGTGGATGGAATTCAAACTTGTCCTATAACCCCAGTAAGATCTCCATATGAAGTAAGAAGAGAAAGAGAAAGCTTAGAATACCATGCCAGAATTGTAAGATGTTACCTAAGTAAAATGGATATTTCTATTGGTAAAGCAAGAGAATATGTTAATAGTCTCAGCATGAAACATCCTTTACTTGTTTCTATTTTTGCACTTGAAAACCACGGGATGGACCCCATAAAAATCTATTATGGAACTAAAAAATCAAATAAAGTACCAACAAAAATAATTAGAATTGGAGATTTGGAAAAAAACCTTGAAACACAAAATTAATCTTCATCCTCATCCTCAGCTTTTCTTTCTTTTCTTGTAGTTAAAACAACTCTCAAAATCTGCGCATATGCAGGCCTTGTAATAAAAACACCAACAGTAACACCCAAAACAACCATTAAAGCAAAACCTTTAACAAGACTCAAAGCAACAGAAAATGCAAAAGGAAGCATTGCAACAACCGTTGTAGAATAAGCAATCAAAACAACAGTAATTGCATTCTTAATCTTTTTCCTTGAAGAAACTTTTTCATTACGTTTCCTAAAATATTCGTCTGTGATAATAACATTATCATCAACTCCAGAACCAATAGCCGCAATAAGCCCTCCAATTGCAGCCAAATCAATTGTAATCATTCCCCTCAAAAATGATGCCGCACCCAAAACAATTATAACTTCCCCAACTAAAGCAACACAAATTCCTATGAAAATTCCAATATGTCTATATCTTAAAGCAACAATACCTGCAACAACTAAAAGTGAAATCAAACCCACAATAAATGCATTCTCTAAAAGCTTTTCACCCTGAGAACTTGAAATAGAATAACTTTGAACTACTTCTAACTCGGAAGGCAAACTTTGAGTCGATAGAATCGCCTGCAAATACTTCATCTCTTTCTGGGCACTCTCAATTGCATTTTGTTTATCTGGCAAAGGATCACCACTCACTGTAATTTGCGGAGAAGATACTTTTTGGAATTTAAATGAAGATGCAATATTTAAACCAGTAATTTCTCGCCCATCAAGGTAAAAATATACTTTCTCAGATAAATATTGATTATTTACAATATCAAGCGTTTTAGTTTTCTCAAAAAAAGCATCCGCTCCCCCCTCATCAATTGAAACAGAAAAAGCATAAGAACAAACATAATCCTGTCCATTTCCGCCACTACACCCTTGAAAAAGATTTGTCTCTGTTAAAACTCGATTTATGTTGTCTCCCGTAAAAACAGTATCATTTCCAATCTTAGCTTCAAATTCTCCCTGTCTTTTAATAAGCTCAAAAATCTCATTCTTATTTGAAGAAGTACTCTCAACAGAAATAAATTTATCACCCGAAAACCCATCCTCAAGTTTACTTACTTTCGTACCCGAAGCACCAAAAATATCTAATCTATTCTGGAGCGTATTCTTTAACAATTCAAACTCACCATCTGTTAAATTATCGACAGGTTCTAAAATCAATCTAGACCCCCCTTCAAGTTCAATTCCTAATTGAATGTTTGATGCCGGCTCTTCTCTAACTGAGATTCCAATTATTTCAGACTTTGTAGCATTTTCTCCTAAAGCTGGCAAAAAAATATCGTAAGATTCTTTCTCTGTAGTCAATGTAAAACTTTTATTGTATTCCAGACTTGAAACCAAATTATAAAACTCTTCCACAGAATCAACTCTCTCTCCATTAATAGAAACTACTTCTTCAAGTGCTTTTAAACTCGTTTTTGAATCAAATGAAATCCCAGCTTTTTCTGCTTGAGATCCCGGAACGATACCATTTATTACTACTCCTCTCTCTCCGAAAGAAAAATTAACTGCAAACAAACTTATCACTATAAAAAACAATAAAAGCCAAACCCTAAAACTTTTCATAATGTCAATAATCTTAGTACCTATACTATCCTTCATAGAAAAATTAAACTATAAAAGTTTTATAAAGTTTTGTAGAATATTATTAATAATGAAAAAAGAGATTCTGAAAACAAAAAATTATTATAATGGGATTGCACCAGGATATTTTGAATTATATTACAATGAACAAATTAAAAAAATTAACCTTGTTAGAGAATTTTTACCAAATAATTCATTAATTTTAGATCTTGGTTGTGGGGGTGGTGTTTTAAATGATTTTTGCTCAAATTTGATTTCTTTCGATTTGAGTTTTGAACTTTTAAAATTAAATTCTAATCATAAAAAAGTTTGTGGTTCTATTTTGAATTTGCCTTTTCGAGATAATTCTTTTTATTTCATTTGCTCATTTACTGTATTTCAAGATTTGCCTAATGTTTATTTGGGGATTTCTGAGATAAAAAGAGTTTTAAGTTCTGGTGGAACGATAATTCTAAGTTTTCTGAAAATGAGTTCTAAGGCTGAAAAAATAGTAAAATTACTTGAAGAGAATTTTAATATCTTGAAACAAATTGAAGAAGAAAAAGATTTGATTTTTGTCTGTGAAAAGAATTAGAAATTTACTTTTTTTTCATAAAAGCTTTTGTTTGTAGAAGCGAAACAACTTCATCAATGTCTCTATCCATTTTATTGAAGTGCTCCAATACATATAAATAAACAACAAATAATAACAGAGTTCCAACAACAAGTGCAGCAATTAAAACCTGTCTTGAAATTATATCAGTAACGCTCGAATAAAGAGCCACAGCAATTATTATAATGTAAATAATCACAGTCTTTGAAAGTATCATACTATATTTTTCTTTATTTAACTTGGTTTTTTCAACAATCAGATTAATAACTGATGAATCTATCAGCGTAAATTCTGACTTCTTATGGTGTTCTTGTTTTTCTAACATAAGTAAATTAATTTAAATTATTTATAAAGAAATTTCTAACCTTTTTAAAGTGACGAAAGACAATTTTATTATATATTATTAATCCATACAACCGAAGTTACAAACATTTAAAAAGGCAATTCTTTTGCAATTTAATATGACAGAAGAATATGGAGCAAGCAATATTAAAGTTTTAAAAGGTCTTGAAGCTGTAAGAAAAAGACCTGGAATGTATATTGGTGGAACAGGAATAGATGGACTGCACCATCTAGTAAAAGAATTAGTAGACAATTCAATAGATGAAGCACTTGCTGGTCATTGTAACAAAATAAAAATTACGATTCACAAAGACAATTCAGTAACAGTAGAAGATAATGGTAGAGGTATTCCAATTGATAAGCATGCCGAAGGAAAATCCGCAGCAGAAGTTGTATTTACAGTTCTTCATGCTGGAGGAAAATTCGATAAAAATTCATATAAAGTTTCAGGTGGACTTCACGGAGTGGGGGCAAGTGTAGTTAATGCTCTTTCAACAAAAATGAACGTTGAAATTTGTAGAGGCGGAAAAAAATATGAAATGAAGTTTGAAAATCAAGTTGCAACACTTCCACTTCAAGAAACAGGACCAACTTCAAAAAGAGGAACTAGCGTAACATTCTGGCCAGACCAGACAATTTTTCAAACAATCGAATTTGATTATAAAACTATGAGAAAAAGGTACAGAGAATTTGCATTTTTAAATCCAAACGTTACAATAGTTTTTACAGATGAGAGAAACAACATCGAAGAAGTTTTCCACTACGAAGGAGGTCTTGCAGAGTTTGTGAAATTCATAACAGAAGGTTCAAAACACTTGACAGATACTGTTTCAGTTTCAGGAGAGAGAGAGGATGTTATTGTTGATGTTGGTCTTGTTTATACTGATTCATATAGTGAAAATCTAGAAGGTTTTGTAAATAACATCTCAACTCCCGGAGGTGGAACACACGTTTCAGGTTTCAAACTTGGAATCACAAAAGCGATAAAAGACTATCTTGATAAAAATGGAAAAGCCGCAGATAAAAAAATTAATCTAGGGGGGGATGATATAAGAGAAGGAATTACTGCAATTATTTCCGTAAAAGTTCCAGAGCCGCAATTTGAAGGACAAACTAAAGACAAATTAGGAAATCCTGAAGTTCAAGCAATTGTAAGTAACATATTCTACGAAAAATTCTATACATATCTAGATGAAAATCCAAAAGCAGCAAACGGAATTATTGACAAAGCAATTCAAGCACAAAAAGCAAGAGAAGCTGCAAGAAAAGCAAGAGATTTAGTTAGAAGAAAAAACGTACTTGAATTCTCTTCACTTCCAGGAAAACTTGCGGATTGTTCATCAAAAGATCCGGCACAATCAGAATTATTTATTGTGGAGGGAGATTCGGCAGGAGGTAGTGCAAAAACTGGAAGACTAAGAGACACACAAGCAATCTTGCCATTAAGAGGAAAACCATTAAACGTTGAAAAAGCAAGACTTGTAAAAACACTTGAAAACGAAGAGATTAAAACATTAATCTCTGCACTAGGAACAGGTTTTGGAGATAGTTTTGATATAAGCAAATTAAGATATCATAAAATTATAATCATGGCAGATGCAGATGTAGATGGTGCCCATATCTCAACACTTCTTTTAACTTTATTTTTCAGACACTTTAAAGATTTAATCTTAAATGGATATGTATACATTGCAATGCCTCCATTATACAAACTAAAATCGGGGAAAAAAGAAGTTTATGTGTATAATGATTTTGAACTCGAAAACCATAGAAAAGAAAACCCAGACACAAAATTTGAAATCCAAAGATATAAAGGTCTGGGAGAAATGAACCCAGAACAATTATGGGAAACAACACTTGACCCTGACAACAGGTACCTTAAAAAAGTGTCAATAGATGATGCAATAGAAGCAGATATGGCTTTCTCAATGCTTATGGGAGATAAAGTAGAACCGCGTAAAAACTTTATCGTTGAAAATGCCCAATTTGTTAAAGATTTAGATATTTAAATATTTCTTTTTATTCCTGATAACTTGTCTGCCCACCTTTCTGTAAAAATATTCTGATAATCTTTTCTACTGAAATTTTTATCGAATTTATACCTTAAAACTCCTTAAATTGAAGGCAAAATCAATACTGGCAAATAAAAGGGCCCCAAAATATAGTTCTGAATTGTATGGCCATATTCATGTTTTATTAACTTTTGATTAAATCTGGATTCGTTAATAAAAATGTATTTTCCTAAAGACAAGCCAGCAAGAAAAAATCTTTTTTTAACTATAATTAATGTAACTTTTTTATGAATATTTGTCCCTACAAAAATATTTGTTAATACTAAAAAAATTAATAATAAACCCAATAAAGATTGTGGCAAACACCAAGTCCAAAAAATAAATTCAAGAAATGTTCTTTTCAACATAAATAGATATAAATCCCCAAATTTATAAATTTTAATTATTTTAATTAATTCGAGGCATTTCAAGGCATTTGATTACTAAGTGTAGTTTACATGCATAAGGCAATCATATAACGAAGAAATAATGAAAAAGAACAAAAATTATTGATTCTTCTTTTCAAGCCACAAATATAGAAAACCTGCATTAGAGCCCCAAGTTGAAACATAATCAACAATAAGACCAATAACAATGATAAAAGAAATTTCAAAAATAATTTCTGAATTTGTTAAGAAAATCGCAGTAAGTGCAGCAGCTAAAGTTGTAAAAGTCATCAAAGTTCCAGTTTTCCACGCCGAACTTAACTTCTCAACCAAAGGAGTATGATAATCTTTTTCTTTAACCATCCTATTAGTTAACAAAACATCTGTATCAACCGAATAACCAATAAGCATCAAAAGAGCACCAACTCCCGCAACTGAAACCTCAAACCTCAAAAAATTCAATACTCCTATGGTAACAATTAAATCAAAAAGTGCAGAAAGAATAACAAGACCCGCAGGAACTTTTTCTCTGAAATATAAAAAAACTACTAAAGACATCAAAACAAAAGAAACAATTAAAACTTTAACGGCGTCCTGAAAAAAGGCCGAAGATAAAGAAGGACTAATAAAATTTGACACATAATCATCTCCAGAAACAAATTCTTTTTCGAAATATTCACCTACAAACTCAAACATTTCCCTGTCGCCCAAATCCGTATCAACAATAAATCCTGTTCTTTGTCCATCTTCAAAAATTTCAGAAACCGCAAAAGAATTTTGAGGGAAATTCTTCTGTAAATCTGTCTTAAATTCTTGAACCGAAACTTCGGAATCTGTAGTAATAACCGCAGAAAGTCCACCTTTTAGTGAAATGTCTCGATAAATTGGAGTTCCATCCTCTGAAACTGCGTTTGAAATAAAAACCCCTGCCAAAATAACTAAAAACAAAGGCAACAACAAAAATTTCTTGTAATGTAAAACATAAAAATTACTATTAGCTTTTTCTTTTTTCCTCAATTTCATAACATTTAAACTTAACTCATCTTTAAAAACTTATCGCGAAAATTTAATTTCATTATAATTGAGGAATTACAAAATATGATAAAACTATTAGTTAAAAATAATATTAATGAATCTTAAAAAATATTTTTTGTTAATACTGGCATTGTTATATTCAACAAGCATTATTGCTGCAGGAGACTCACTGGAGATTTTTTCACCAAAATACTTCAATGAACAGAAAAAAGAACTTGATGACATACATTATCTACCTGAAGAATACCTTTCATTTAAATTTTGTACAGACATAAAAGCAAAAAATATTACTGCAAAATTAAAATGTGATACGAATCTAACACAAGATTTAGAAATTGAACTATTTGAAAAAAACTCAAACGAAATCTGTTATATCTCCAATTTTGAACTCGAAAATCTTGAATGTTCGGACTTTTCATTAAATATAGATTATAATAAAGAAGGAATCTTAAAAACACAAAAAAGAACATTTACTCAATCTAAACAATCAAGGTTAATAAATCAACTACTAGGTAAAGACCCAAAACTTCTCGACCCAATTGATATTAGTTCCGTTTTAATTGTTCAAACAGATATTTCGGGAAAAAATAATAAAGAAAGCGAAGAACTATACGATGCTCTAAAAAACAAAAGAAACAACCAAAATAAGTGTTGGCCAGCAAATGCGTGTTCACTTCTTGAAACAAGCCAAATTTTAAGAAACCTAAAACTAATAGAATACGATGACGAAAGTAGGCTAATCTCTGATGGACAAACTTATCTTGAAAAATATATACAAAATATTGAAGCAAACGACTACGAATTCGAAATAACGCTTTCAGACACATGGGAAGAAAAAGATGAAGATGGAGACATAGATGAAGTAGATGCTGATTGTGATATTACAATTGATGGAGACGTTAACACAGAAAATTTTGACGATAATGATTATTTCTTCGATGACGACTTTAATAATGAAATAATAATGAAATGTAACAGAAACATAGATAAAATAACATTAAATATATATCACGATGATTACAACTACCAAAACACAAAAGTTTATGAAAATACAGACGGATTCACACACGAACAAGAAAATTTCAAATGTATTGGACAAAATGAAATTTGTAATTATGAAGCAACATTAAATGCGATTTTCACATATGGATCAAGTTTTGAAGATTATGCAAAGCTAAAACAATATATTGATGCAAGAAAAATAACCTCAAATAGCCAAACATATCTTTACTCCCCTACTTCTTACTCACATATGGGGATTTACCTTCTAGAAAACTCAGACAAAGAAATTACACAATATTTAAAATATAAACAAAATAATGATGGTTCATGGGGAACTAAAAACTCCAAATATGACAAAATCTTAGACACTTCTTGGGCAATTCAGGGCCTAGAAGAATTAAACTCAGATTCGGAAAATCTTGAAGATGGAAAAAAATGGATTTACTACAACGAACCAAGTTTCGGTTGGGGAAGCACCGAAAAAAATGCACTAGCATATCTTGCAATCAAAGAAAACCTAAACCCATACTTACAAATTTCAACGCCAAATAAAATTGTTGATACAACATCATTCAAAATAAAAAATCCTACGATTTACAACATCAAAAACCTTAGAGTTGAATTCGATGAAGAACTTAATAAACATCTTTCTTACGACCAATATCTAGACAATATTGTTGGAGAAGATGAAGTTAACCTAGAAGTAAATGTTAATGAAGATTTTTTTGGAAGAAAAGCAGGATTTATGTATTTGAAAGGATATGATGAAAAAAATAAAGAGCTTGAACTTGTAAAAATGCCAGTAATCATTTCATCAAAACAACCTTTTGAAATTAACTTTGATAAAAACTATTCAATCTCTGAAGATTTTGGAAATCTTGATATCCCTATATGGAATACAAGTTCATCAGAGTTTAATTTTGAATGTGAATACGTAAATCCTTTTACTAAAGAAAAAGAGAAAACAAATATAACTCATACAACTCAAAAAATAACTATTAACAATCCAGAAAGTGCCTCCGGATCTCAAAATATTAACTTTGTTTGTGGAGCAGAAGAAAATAGTTTTGAGATAGAAGGAATTTTGAATATTGAAAAAATTGAACCAACATTTGAATCAGAATCAGAAAAACTTGAAATAATTGACACTAATGATTTTTATGTGACAATTACAAACATCGGAGAAGAAAAACAAATTATCACTATTGAACTCCAAGGAGAATTATCAAACTTTCTCCAGCCTGTTGAAAATCAGAAAATAATTGCAAAAGGCGATACAAGAGAAATTTACTTTAGAATAACAAGTCCTGAGGCAATTGAAATGATGACAAATAAAACTGCTTATGCAATATTAAAATCTGATTCAGGATACTCAAAGAAAATAGAAATAACAAATTCAATTATGCCGATGTCTGCAGGAGATAGAACAAATGGCTTCTGGATGTGGTTTGGAATTGGAATATTTACATTATTTGCAATCCTTTTCATAATTAGAAGATATAGGCATATTCAACTTGAAAAGGAATATGAGAGAGAACATAGCTTGAACCAAAACGAAGAAGAAATTGTTCTTGATGAAAATTTTAATATGGAATGATTAAAACTCTTTCTAATTAAACTAGAAATCATTAAAATCTCTTATTATTGCTGCAATTTGTTTAAGATATTTTCTTGGTAAATTAGGTAAATCATTCATAAGCTCATCAAAAATATCTTTGAATAATTTCTTATCATTAAAATCGGGATCTTCTCTGAGTTCAGCAATATATGAAAGAAGTTCTGACTCTTTATTTGAATTTGCAATATATTCTTCAATCAAATCTGCAAGTTTTGCTTTTTTTTCTATTACATTCATTTTAAATTTTAAAAAAATTTTCTTTTTAAAAATAATTGTTATTTTATATATAGACACTTAGTCTTTCTCTTCATCAGAAAGACCACTTGAATTCACATAAAATACACACTCATTCTCAGGCAAGTTTGGACTATCAACAAGTTTACCAACTCTTGAACCTTTCTTACCTTTTCTTAAATAAATTCTAAATGTTGAACTGTGTCCAACAATATGTCCCCCAATTGCCTGTGTTGGATCACCAAACATAACATTTGGTTTTGACATAACTTGGTTTGTCACAATAACTGCAACATTATACATGTCAGCAATTTTCAAAAGCTGATGCATATGTTTATTTAGTTTCTGCTGTCTTTCGGACAATGTTCCCCTACCTATAAATTCTGCCCTAAAGTGCGCCGTCAAAGAATCTACAACAACAACACCATACTCTTCACCTTTAAGCAAATCTTCAGCCTTCTCGGCCAAAAGCATTTGATGGTCAGAATTATATGCTCTTGCAATTTTAATATTTTTTAAAGCTACATCAGGGTCAAGTCCTAAACCTTCTGACATCTGTATAATTCTCTCTGGCCTGAAGGTATTTTCAGTATCAATATAAATTACTTTCTTTCCCAAACCTCCTTGTTCTGGAGGCATTTGAACTGCAACAGCAAGTTGATGTCCAACCTGAGTTTTTCCAGAACCGAACTCACCAAAACATTCAGTAATTGCTCCAGTTTCAAAACCTCCGCCCATCATTTCATCAAAAGCAGAGCTGCCCGTTTTAATTTTATTTACAGATTGTCTTTTCTCCAAAATTTTATCTGCAGTTTCAAATCCCATATCAAGCATTCCTCTTGCTGCTTGAATCATTTTACGTGCAACATTTTCAGAAACTCCTGCAAGTTCAACCAAGGTACCTACAGAACACACAGCAATAGATAGAAGACTATCAATACCTGCAGCAGACAATTTCTCTGCAGTAGTTGGACCTACTCCCGGTAAATCAGATATAGTTAACTCTTTTTTTTCATTAGCCATTTTTCATTTTCGCTCAGTTTTTCGGCATGACTTTGTCAAGGCCCTTTCGGATCAAAACTAAAAAAACCTTCTAAGAATGGCTACCCAAATCTTAGATAATTAATTTAAAAAAAAGTCATTTATAAATGTAACGAATGAAGTGAGTAGAATTTTTATTGTGAAATGCTGAACTGAGTAGAAAAATGTTTTGGTCTTCTTTCATAAATGAAAACAATCCATAAAAATTGAATTGGGTTATCACGCCCAACTCAAAAGTGTAAGTGTGTAATTTTAAGCTAATTCAACTCAATAAAACCCAGGTGTTTGGTTTTATTTCATCGTTACTCCATTCTGTAAGAAACCATTTATAAATCTTTTGCTAAAATGCAAGAAACAGCCTTTAACTAATAGAAATACGAGGAAACTGAAAAACTCCACTTGTCAGTAGGGAAATGATAATATAAAGAAAAGAAAAATTAAATATATATGTTTTCCAAAGAAAAAGATTTTGAAGTTGTAAAACACGGAGTTGAATCTATTCTAAAAATCAACTATCTTGGAAAAGAAAATTTCCCTTCAATTGAAGACAGCGGCTTTGTTATGCAAGATGCAATCAGAAAACTAATTCAGGTGCCCTCTGTTACAAAAATTATTTTTATTCATAACAAAAATTACGAATATGATTTTAATCAAATTCATCTTTTGCGTGAAATTGCCGAAGTTTATAACCTGCTCAGCAAACAAAAAGATTTATTCACAACTGGAAATCTTGCAGACAAAAATGATGAATGTATGAAACTTTTCTTCAATCGATATGCTTTCCTTCAAAACCTAATTGTTAAAGATTTACCCTCAGACCCAATAGGCACTTACGTAAAACTACACAGAAAATTACGTGACTATAAATTTGAAAAAACCTATCACACAAACAAATGCATTGAAGTTGATGATAAATATGAAAAAGCATTAAGTTACATGATTGCAAAACTCGAAACAACTTCAATAATAAAATCTGTGAAAGATAAACTCTCAGGACATAAAATTGGGGACAGAAAATTATATCAAGAATTTTTCACGCCAAACATCAAACCAAATTTTATTTACACTTCACTTCTAAGACAATATCCAATCGAAGCAAGAGAACTTGACAGTTATAATTTAGATGATGCAAAAGTAACAATTTTCGAGCTCGACAAAGAAGCAAATAATCTTTACCATTTAACACCTATTGAATTCACACTCTCTGAAGAAAAATACAATATTTTAAGTCTTGCAAAAGAAGTAATCTCTGAACATAGTCCTGAATCAAACGATTTTATCGAACCACAAAGACTGCGTGAAGTTTTTTTTAACATCTCAAAAGATTTAATCGAAGAGATTGCAGAATTTAAAAACGTAAAACTAAATCAAAAAGAAGTAGAGCAACTAGCAAATGTTCTAATCAGATACACGGTAGGATTTGGGCTTATAGAAACACTTTTACAAGATGAAAACATACAAGATATTTCTGTAAATGCTCCAGCGAATAAAACACCAATTTTTTTAACTCATTCAAAATTTGAAGATTGTAAAACAAATATCATTCCAGAACAAGACGAAGTTGAAGGTTGGGCATCCAGACTTAGAATGTATTCAGGAAAACCTCTTGATGCTTCAAACCCAATTCTTGATGCTGAAATTGAAACTCCTGCTGCAAGAGCCAGAGTCTCAACCATTGGAAAACCATTAAATCCCTATGGGCTCGGATTTTCATTTAGAAGACATAGAGATAAACCTTGGACATTGCCCCTATTCATAAAAAATAATATGCTAACTCCTGAAGCTGCTGGGCTTCTGAGTTTCATAATTGATGGTGCAAGAACTTTTCTAATTGCTGGAACTAGAGGGAGTGGAAAATCATCATTTTTAACTGCAATGATTGTAGAAATAATGAGAAAATATAGACTTATCACTGTTGAAGATACCCTAGAACTTCCAACACTTCAACTTGCAGACCTTGGATATAACATTCAACCTATGAGTGTTCGTTCGGCCCTCTCAATTTCAAAAGAAGGATTGTCTGCCGACATGGGAATTCGTTCAACACTTCGTTTAGGAGATTCATGTTTAATTGTTGGTGAAGTTAGAAGTACAGAAGCACTTGCACTCTATGAAGCAATGAGAGTTGGAGCCCTTGCAAATGTTGTAGGAGGAACCATCCATGGAGACTCCCCATATGGAGTTTATGATCGTTTAGTAAATGATTTAGAAGTTCCAAACACCTCCTTTAAAGCAACAGACATAATCATAATTGCAAATCCGGTAAAATCCTCGGATGGTCTTCATAGAGTTAGAAGAATTACTAGAATCACAGAAGTTGGGAAAAACTGGGAAAATGACCCCATGCTTGAAGGCGGTTTCACAGACCTTTTCAAATATAATGCCTCAGAAGATAGACTTGAAATAACCGATGAACTCCTAAACGGAGAAAGTGAAATCTTAAAATCTATTGGTGCAAACGTTAAACAATGGGTTGGAAACTGGGATGCTATTTGGGATAATATTGAACTGCGAGGAAAAATAAAAAAGTTTCAAGTTGAAGCTGCAGAAGAATATGAAGTACCAGAAATTCTCGAAGCCATGCCAGTAATTGAAGCCAATGATATGTTTCATAAAATCTCAGAAAAAATAAATAACGAATATGGATATCTTGACTCAAAAAGAATTTATACTGAATTTTGCGACTGGTTCAAAGGATTCGCCAGAAAATTCAAAGATAATAAATAATACATAAAACAAATAAATTATTTCTTATTATAAATTGCAACAAGTTCTTCATATGCTTCCTTTAGCACAATCTTATACACTATAAAAACAGGTAATGCAAAAACCATTCCAAAAACCCCAAACAATTGAGCCCCAACTAAAATCAAAACGATACTAAGCAAAGGATCAATTTTAACTTTATCCGAAATCATAAAAGGAATCAAGTAAAAATTATCAACAAGCTGAGCAAACAAAACTGTAATTAAAACATACAAACCAACCTCTGGCCCAGAAATCAATCCAATAATTAAAGGGGGGATAGCACCCATAATCGGGCCAACATAAGGAATAATATTCAAAAATCCAGCAAGAATACCTAAAAACAATCCTCCTTTAATTCCAATAAACATAAACCCCAAACTACAAATTAAAGCCACAATCAAACTCTCAATAATTTTTGCAGTAAAAAAATCTTTAAGTTTTGAACCCATTTCTGCTGAAGACCTCAAAAAACCCCTATGGAATTTTTTTGGCACTGCTTCAAAAATAAAATTCATAATTTTTTGCTTTCTGTTAAAATATGCAAAAAACATCAAAGGTATAACCAAAAGGGCCGTAAAAAATATCTTCGAAAAATTAAGAAGAAAATTTGCAAAAAAATTAAACACAAACAACTGTAAATCAACTAAAAAAGAATCCTCAATTAAAATATTTGATACTCTCTCGGGCAAAATTTCTTTAAAATTGTCAATATATGCTTGGCCCACAGGATTACTTGGATTCAATTGTGAAAAAACCGTACTAATCTCTGCCAAAGATAAAAACAAAAAATAGAACAAAATAAAAAAGAAGATGAAAAGTGCAAGATATGCAATGCCACTACTTTGCCAGTGCCTTAATTTAAACTTTTTTTTAATCTTGAGTTCATACCAATTAATAACTCTCTCAGTAATAAGAATTAAAATAAACCCAACAACAAAGATAATAAATAAATTTCTAAAATAAAAAAATACACCAAAAACAAGAGTCAACATAATCGTTATTAAAAAAAGAATTTTCCAAACCCGAGTGTCAGTAGAAAGTGTCATACATAATCATAAAATCAAAGCTTTAAAAAGTTTTCTTACAACTCAAAAAAAGATGTCAGGTATCTAGGACAAATCAAACATAAAAATCTTGTTTAGTCACAGAGAGTGCACAAAGGCACGCAAAGTAATATTGATCATATAGCCCCAGATTTTGGCAATGGCCGACCTGACAAAAATAACTAAAAGTTACTTATTTAAAAATCTAATGTATAAGACTGCATTTAAGTAAATTAATGCCCAAAATAAAATCTCCTATAATTCATAAATTTATCAAAAATAGACTGAGAATTGTTTCTGTCAAAATCACTACTTTTCAAAAAAATATGTGGCTCAAGATTAAAATTAAAAAATGCATATTCCTCAGATTTATTTAAATAAAACAATATATTTTTAGAGGTAGGACCAACAACAAAAATCTCTTCCCTTGGTTTCTTTTTCAGTCCTAGAAATAGCTCAGAGAAATCCTGATGATTGTATAAATCATTATTCTTTTCTTCATGAAAATCTTCATCGTATATAATTAAAGGGACATTATAACCTTTCTTTGTCCTAATATTATTCCAATGCCTTGAGCCATGATCTGAAACTACTGCAATTCTCACTTTATCTTCAATTCCTCTCCTCTCGAGCTCATCATAAAATCTCAATAAATATTGATTATAATACTCATAACCATCCATATCTTTTTGTTTGTAATATTCAGTTCCGTGTCCAAAAACAAACTCCTGAACAATAAACTGAGATTCATTTTTTGAAATAACTTCAATTAACTCCTCAAATAAAACATTATCCTCACAACCTTTTTGATTCCATACAACTTCAAGACACAAATTTTCTTTACTAGATTTATAATTTTGATATCTCTCTTCATCAATTAATATCTCCGTTTCAAAATCATAATCTGGAATAAACTCTGGAACCTGAGTAGATGAATGTAAATAATATGTCGAATAATTATTTCTCTTAAAAAAATTCACCAGATTATCTTGTTGATAAATTTCTTTTCCGTAAACTTCAAACCAATCATGACGATAAGCCTCGTAAGGAATAAAAGTAGAAGATAAAATCGACATAACCGAAGTCTTGCTATCCTGATTTGTAGTATAATAATTTTCATAAAACCTCGAATTACTTTTTATCTGTTTATAGAAACTCTCCTCAAAATTTAACTTACTCTCAACAGAATAAAATTCTTCATTATCCACAGATTCAAGAATAAAAATAATATATTTTTCTTTATCTAAACTAAAATTCTCTTGGGAATTATTTCCAGTAAAATAAAAATTCTCATACTCAATACTCACATTTGAAGAAGCTTCCCAATTCAATTTAGAAAATAACGTAACTTGATTATTATTGATAAAAGTATTATAATACGGATTAGTAAAATTTGAAGAAAATAATGGTGCCACAAAAAGGAAAAAGACAATTAAAAGAAAGGAAATCATTGAAACTTTATAACTTAAAAACAAACTCCTATTTTGAAAAAAATACGAAATAAAATAAATTAAACCAATCAAAAAAATAATTAGGATTAAAACTTTCAAAGGAAGAATATTCTGAAAAAAATACTTCATAACTTCTATATCTTGAAATTTTAATGTGTCTTTTCTATAAACTGCTTCAGATAAAAAATAACCCTGGATAAAATATAAAAAAAATGATATAGCTTGAAGAGTAAGAACAATAAAAAATCTAGTTTTAGAAAACTTAGGCAAAATAAAGCCAATAACTAAAATTAAAAATAAAATAGAAATTAGCTCATAAAAAGAAGTAATCAAATTAACAGACAAATAACTAGAATTAAACAATTTAAATATAATAATTGCTAAAAAAAATAAAATGGTAGAAATTAGATGAAACCCATTTAACTCTATTCTTTTCATTTTAAAAAAACTTCCAAATCTTTTTTCTCAGTAAACTCCTCAAATGTCTGATTAAAATTTAAAACCATAAAAGGAAGTTTCTCAACATCATAAAAATCATAAAAATAATTCAACGAAGAAGTATAATTATAATCCATCGCAAAAACTTTCATATCATACTCAGACACAATTTTATCAAGTTCAAGTCCTTGTTTTCTTGACTCTTCACTCTCATCAAAAAAAAATAAAATAACTGATTGGTTACTTTCACACTCTTGACTATATCTATAAAAAAGCGAATATAAAGTTACTTGATTAATGTTATATTTCTGTTTTAAAAAATCATAAGTTTGCGAATCTAAGTCATTACTCTCTTCAAGTTTTACAAGTTCTCTTCCTAAAGCAGCTAAATCTCTAGACAATTCACTAAGCATTCCATTTTCACAAACACTCGAATTAATTAAACTATAAAATTCTAAACTTTGAGAAAAAGAAATCAAATCAAGTTCTGCCTGCTGAATTTCAATTCCATAATTAAAGCTATCGCTTGTAGTATAAAGCCAACCTAGTGCAAATCCCAAAACAAAAAAGATAAAACAGATTGAAAAAATCAATGTCAGTTTTTTATTATTTTTCGCCATTTTTATTTTGTTCCCCAATCAAAGCCTCCTCCGCTCAGCTCTTTATATAAAGATTTAATCCATATGTATATATAAATGTAATTATACACCATAATATAGAAAATAAATGCGAAAACTTTTTTAAAAAAACTCCCTTTAAAATAATTTTCCCTATAAAATCTCATAAATCCAACAAACAAAACTAAAAATGTCAAAAGATTAAACAATAAAACAAAATCCAAACTAACATTTATTCCTAAAATAAATTGAGTAAGAGAACCATAATCAAAAATCGATGCAAAATCAAATCCACTATTTATTAATTTAAAACTCCACTCATAAATTTTTTTATAGACATTATAAGAAATTGAAAAAATCCCAAGAAAATAAATAAGCGGTCCCAGTATGTCCATTGGAAACTGATACCAACCAAACCAACCTTGTTTTACATTAAAAAAAATATCTTTATGTTTTCGATGAACTTGAATAAAACCTCTTGACCATCTAATTCTTTGCTTTAAATAAATCACAAAATTATTTGGGGTTTTAGTTTGTAAAATGCTATCTTTTGCAAAACCAATTAAATATCCTGCTTTTCTAATCCTAACTCCCATTTCAAAATCCTCAGTAAGACATTTATCATCAAAACCTCCAACTTCCCTTATAACTTTTGTCTTGTAAAAACTCCCTCCGTTTGTCATCTGAAGAAGTCTAATTGACGAGAGTAAATTTCTCATAAGCCCTACCATCATATACTCAAGGAATTGAACCCTTTCCAAAAGATTAAGATTACGATTTTCTGGACTCATTTTACACATCACCGCCCCAATCTCCTCATCCTCTGGAGAATAATAAAACCTCTCAATTGCTCTTTCAACAGAATCCGGCCTTATTGTAGAATCTGCATCAATTACTGCAACATATTCCGTTTTAACTTCTTTAAGGGCTTTATTCATCGCTCCCGCCTTACCTCTATTTTTCTTAAAATCCAAAATTTTAATCTTTGGCAAAAACTTAGACGCAACCTCAACAGTTTTATCTTTTGAAGCATCATTAATAACTAAAACTTCTAACTTACCTTTGTATTTTGACTTTAAAATAGATTTTACAGTTCTCTCTATTGTATCTTCTTCATTATAGGCTGGAACAAGAATAGACACTGAAGGCCAATTTTTAATTTTGGGCTTTTTGAATTCGGGGGTATTAAATAAAACAAGAACCCAGAAAATCGTAAAAAACAAACCAAAATAAATTACAAACATCGTTGTATAAGAAATAATCGTATCCATCCTAGATTCCACCCCTTGCTCTCATAAGTTCAACCGCTAGCGTGTTTTTTGAAACAAAACCTTCTTCTGTATCAAAATCTCTTGTAGTTTTTCCATTAATAATTATAAAGGGGGAGAAAGTGGCACCATAAACTTTTTTTATACTCTCTAAAATGGGTTCTTTTGTATAATGAAAATCAAAATTCAATACAACTGTTTCATTTTCATATTGTTCTGCAAAATTTTCAAGTATAACTGCCTGTTTATCAAAACTTGTAGCTTTTCCATTAAAAAAATAAATAACTGGAACAATTTTGTCCCCAGAACAATCATTATTATATTTTAAAATCTGATTATAATATCTAATTTCTTGTAAATACAACTCTCTTTGTTTTAATTTTGATAGCTTGTCATTTCGCACTAAGAAAAGTGGGCCGAAATTTCCAATGTCATTTGCAACTTCTTTAAGTTCCTCAGAATAAGATAACAAATAATTCTTTTTTTGCTGGCAACTAAGCTCGCTTGAAAACTGAGAATATGATGTAAAAGAATCAAATCTTAATTCTAATTGTTTAAGTTCATTATCTAAATAGTCGGACCTAAGTGAATCAAAAACATCATTTAAAAAAAAAGCAGTAAAAAGTATACCAAAGAATATTAAAAACGTTTCAATGAAAAGTAAAAGCCTTCTTTTTTTGCTTAACATATAAATCTAAAAGAAAACTAAGTTTTTAAATTTTTGTTATTAAAAAGAATTATTAGCTAAAACTATGAGATAACATTTCATAGTTTTTTTCTTCTGCTTTTACTTTAGAAATTGCATCAACAAAATTTTGGTGTGTTACAATTTTCTTATTTTTTCGAATAGCGAAATATCCCGCCTCAGTCGCTAGAGCTTTTAATTCAGCACCAGTAAATTTGTCAGTCATTTCTGAAATTTGCTTCAAATCTACATCTTTTTCTAGTTTCATACTTTTAGTGTGAATTTTTAAAATTTCAAGCCTTCCTTCAGCATTAGGAGCACAAATTTCAATATGTCTCTCTAATCTTCCAGGCCTTAAAATTGCATCATCTAAAATATCAAGTCTGTTTGTAGCTGCAATAATCTTTACATCTGATAACGGATCAAAACCATCAATTTCTCCTAAAAGCTGCATGAAAGTTCTCTGTACTTCTCTCTCGCCAGAAGTTCCAGTTTCAATTCTTTTAGCTGCAATTGCATCAATTTCATCAATGAAAATAATAGTTGGGGCTTTCTTTCTTGCAAGTTCAAATAAATCTTTAACAAGTTTTGCACCTTCACCAATGAATTTTTGTACAAGTTCAGAACCAACTAATTCGATAAATGTTGATTTAGTCTCTTTAGCTAAAGCTTTTGCAATCATAGTTTTACCCGTACCTGGGGGTCCGTGTAAAAGTACACCTTTTGGAGGCTGGATTCCAACTTCTTTGAAAAGACCTGGATTTTTAAGTGGAAGTTCCAAAACTTCTTTAACTTTTTCAACTTGTTCTCCAAGACCACCAATATCGCTCCAAGACATTTTAATTTTGTTATCTACAATCAAATAATTTTCTACTGCGAAATTCTTAGTCAATTCAACTTTATCCATAATTACAAGCGATTTTTGCTCATTTAAAACCATGTCTCCTGCCCTAACTTTCTTTTTCACATTTTCAGAAATTTGAACTAAAAAATTACTCTGGTTAGGAAGCTTTACAATTGCCCGTTTTTCTGGAAGAACTGAAATGATTTCAGAAACTATAAAAGGTGGAGTTCTAAATTTTTCTAATTCTGTTTGATAGAATTGCACTGTTCTTTTCAGGTTACGATTTTCCTCTTCTAGTCTAGCATTCTCAAAAGAAATACTATACAAAGGATCATCTCCAAGCCTACTTTCTCTTGCTGCATCTTCAAATTCGGCCATTTTTCTATAACATTATGAAGACATCTTAGTATATAAATGTAATGGTTTCATGTGGAATAGCGATAAAAAAAATTCACTAGAAATAATCTAATAATCCTCCACCTTTCTTTTGTTTCTCGAATTCTTTCTCGTTATTTAGCAAAACTTCAATCTCCTCATCGCTTACTTCTTTTGCACGAAGTTCTCTTGGCAAAGCAAGTTTGTTTTCTCCAATCTCACTCCCTTCAATTTGTTTTTTCAAACTTAAAGCAAGACCAGACGAAATAACTTTAACTAAATCATCTGAACTTGCCTTCCTGATATCATTTAAAGTCTTAAATCCTGCGTTATATAGCTTTCTAGCCCTAACTCTTCCAACCCCCTTTAATTTAATTAGCATCAAAAGTTCTTCCTTTACTCCAAATTTGAATCTCTGACGTAATTTCGTCAAATAATTCTTAACAAAAATACTCTTTTTCATCAAAGCCATTTCCTCCAGAGCATAAAGTAGCCAATCAACAATTTCAAATTTAAACTGCATTTCTCCTGGAGTTACGCCATATAAATCACACAAATAATCCTCACTTTTTTCACTAATCCAATCCAAAAACAAATCACTCACCTTTAAAAGAGATAAAAACTGCTTATAATCCATCTCATAAGGATCAAATCCAACTATCAAACCATCTGCCACTTCTTCTGCCCTTAGCTGTAACCTTTCTTCATCATTTTTCCTAATGCTAAATAAAGGTTTCATTTCCAAAGTGTCTGAAACAAAATAAAGAAGTGAATATATGTCATTTTTACCAATTTTACTATTTGAAAATTTTTTAATAAATTTGTCAAGATTAGAATAAAAATAATTTGCCGTATCTGGATTTAAATAAAGCTCTGAGACTTTCTTTCCAATTGGTGTTGCCATAAAATAATCGTCTTCTTGAGAAATAAATCTATAATCTTTTAAAATGTTCAAAATCCTAAATAAATTAAAATTAAAAGCTTCATGATCTTGGTACTGATGAGCATATAAAGTATTTTTGAAAAAGTCTTTAATTTCCTGTTTTGTATTGATTATGTCCATTGCAATAAGAGAGAGCATGTACATTTTCAAAGTTGGCTCAACAGCAAGTTTTGAAATAACTTCTTCGGCCTGTCCGAAAACATATTTTTTCGTAACTCTTGCAAGTTCATCTTCAGTTTTTACGCAAACAACAGCTTTCCCAACAAATTCTAAACCTGGCCTTCCTGCACGCCCAGCCATCTGATGAAACTCCAAGACGGGAATATCTGCAAAACCAAATCTTGAATACCTTTTATAATCTCGAATAATAACTTTATATGCTGGAAGGTTGAGCCCCGCAGAATTATGCGTTATAAATCCTTCTGCAACAAACAAATGATCATTTGAATCATCTGAGGGTAAAACAACATCAAAAACTTCAACTTCTTCTTTAATTTTCTTAATTGATTTAATTTGATCCCAAAAAATATCTCCATCCTTATTTGAATTTTTCCAATTATTCCTTATGTTTTCGTTTAATTTGTTTCCACAAACTAAACAATTTGTTCTCTCAAAAATTTCTTCATAAGACGAATTTTTTAATTCCTTAGAAATTGTTTTCCCAATAGAATTTAAATTCCAAGTCCAATCATATTTGCTAAATTTTGTTTTTCCAATTAATTCGTAGTGATGATTTAATCTAGAACTATTCTTTCTAATTTCAAACCCAACTTTATTAGTTAAATCTTTTGAAGTTAAAGGACCAAACTTTTCTAAATTTTTTATTATTAAGAGTTTTGCATTTCCCCAATCTTTTTGACTTTTTGTTCTTCCCCCAAACAAATCAGAATATAACTTATAATTACAAAAATTACATTCTTTATACAAAATATTTTGTTGAATTTTATGAATTATTTCATCTAAAACTTCTTTTTTCCTATTGATATTAAAACCAACATTATTAAAAAAGCTTAACATAGAATTGTTTTCAGCAATTATTAATTCATAAGAATCTTTACAATCATATTCTTTATTTGAAATTCTAATTGATTTCTTCTTTCTTTTTCTAATTCTAGATGTAATACCAAACCTGTATAACAGTTCTTGAACATCTTTAATTAAATCTAAAGAAATGCTAGAATATCCGAGTTGTCCTCTTTTTTCTGCATAACCATCCGTGTCAAAAAGCCCTTTTAATAAGTTAGAAATTTTCTCTTTACTTGCCAACTTCAACTCTTCTGAAATGTTTTTATTAACACTAACATCAACACCACACCTAACTAAAAATTCCCTAAACCAATTATTTTTTCCCAATACTAGCTGGGGAGTCCCATAGATATTTTTTGTTTTCCTATAAGAAATTCTTAAAAGTTTGCACGAAAACCGAACCCTGTCAAAAGTTTCATTATCAACTCCAACAATCGAAGGACTTCCCTTATATTTTATTTTGTTGCCTTTCTTCTCAGCCCCAGAATAACCATCACCCAACATTGCACCAATTAAATAAAATATTTCTGCAGGAATTTCTTTATCTTCAAGAGGAAAAGAATTGTCCAAAATAAACTGTGAAAACATCAAATTTTTTTCTTTAATCTCAATTTTTCCTACTGTTGCAATCAAATCAGTTTTCTTAATTTCGTTTGCTTGCAAAATTAATTTCTTCCCTTTCCTTCTAATCAGAAATTTGTGGTTCTTTGTTGCTTTAATTTTATGACTCGAAACACTTTCAATCTCAATTAATTCATCACTATACCCATTATTTTCAACTTTTTCTGGTTTGATTAAATTCAAACTTGAATCTTTTAATGCGAAAACCTGATTTGTTTTTAATTTTTCTATAGAAATTTTTTTATTATTTGACCAAACCTTAGTTCCTTTTGCCAAACATAGTGTTGGGGTGCTCGAAATCGCCTTCAAAATTCCTTGCTTGAATGCATTTTCGATTAAAGATCTTTGTTTTCCTACTAAACCGCTATGATGAAATGCTACACCTTTTTTTACCGCATTTGCTAACCTTTTACACTGGGTTGTTGGAGTTGGTAATACTTTCAAAATCTGTTCAGAAAGCTTCTCAAGTTCTTCATTATTTGCTCTTTCAACATATTTCTTTGCAACTTTATCTGCTGTTGCCTCGCTACTTCTCTTAGAATTATTAAAAATCAAAACTTGTTTTCCTTGCTTCATAGTCTCCACTGCCAAATCTACACTGGAATCATCACCATAATCCTCAATTTTTCTGGTCTCAATGATTGGAAAACTCTCCATAAATATAATAATAAATAGTTTTATATAAATCTTGGCAGAGAAAACTCATCAAAAATGATTAAAAAGATTTAAAAACATTTAAAAATAAAAATTATCAGATATGGCAGATGAACTTTTATTTAAACCAGAAGAAAAAACACAAATCATTGAGCACAAAATTGAAGATGTTTATCCTGTAACTGCCCAATACACTAAAGCGATAGATTTAAGGAGCTTTATTAAAGAATTTGCAAACCTTCTTTTAGAAAAAAATTTTGAAGATATGATAGGACCCCATAAAAAAGATGGAAAATATTTCGGCAAGGGAGCAAAAAGCATGGAATTTATTGATGGCAAAAATAATAGAACTCCAAATATGTACGAACAAAAATTCGTAAAAATTAATCAACCCGGAGGCAAAGCCTTCGAATATGAAATTTTATGGTTTGCAAGAAAAAAGGTCTCAGATTATGGGTGGTTTGAATTTAAAATGGATTTCAGTATCAGAGGGGGAAAAGATATTGAAATTTTAGAAGGAAACTCAAAAAAAGTTCTTCAGTCCGGAAAGTGGGAATTAAGATGTACTTTCACTTATAAAAATTCAATATTTAGAGATTATTTAAATAAAATTCCTATTGTTAAAAATTCCGAGTTTCTAAAAAGAATGTACATAAATCACATTTACAAAAAACAAATTACAACGGACATAGATGTATGTAAAGAAAAACTTATGGGGGAGACCATCATAAAACATTTTAATAAATATTTGTCCTAAATAAACATAGCTATAAATCCTGTTGCAAGAATAATTAAAAAACTAATAAATATATATTTGAAAAAACTCTTTCCCCCAAAATAAAATGCAATCCCCGATTTAAATAGTGTGTTAGCTACTGCGGCAATAAAAATCCCAATTCCTGCGGCTTCAAAAGAAATTGTTCCCGTTGCAGCCATTTGAGCAAGAGAAATAGTTATTGCGTCAACATCTGTAATTCCTGATAAAAATGCAATAATAAATAATCCTTTAACTCCAACCAGTATAAGAAGAAGCTTTGAAATGAAAAGAATAAAAAGAAAAAAAATTGCAAATTTTAATGCTGGAAGAAAGTTGAAAGGAGACCTAATTTCTTCTTCTTTTTCGTGTTTTATTTTATGAATTGAAATCTTTTTATGAAAAAAGTAAGAAAAAATCAGTCCCGTAACTCCCATCACAAAAAGTGCAAAAATTGCCCCATAAACTATTGCATTTAAAATTACCAGTTCCAAAATAATTCTAAAAAACATTGTTGAACATGCAATAATTACTCCCAAAGCCAAAGTTTTTGCAAGACGATAATTTTTCTTACTCTCACTTGAAAAAGAAATAGTTAAAATCGTCGAACTCATAAGTCCGCCCAAAAATCCAGTTAAAATCGTTCCTTTCTCGCTCCCAAAAAATTTAATCAAAATATATCCCACATAACTAATTGCTGAAACTAAAACAATAACTAGCCAAATTTTATAAAAATTAAATACATCGATTTGACTTAAAACTTCTTGAGAGATTAATGATTGTCTTAGAAAAAATTCAGAGATAATGGGAATATCTAACAGAGAATAGTTTTTATTGGGCAAAAGAGGCAGTATAATCAAAGATATAATTGCAAATTTTATTGTTGCAAATATTTCTTCATTTTTTAATTTTCTTGCAAAATAATGCAGCCTTCTTCCTAAAGCCATTAAAGTAACTATTGTTATTGCAATAAAAATTGCAAAATAATATTCATGAAAACTTACAAGAAAACCAATTAAAAGTGCAAATACTGCATTAATTTGTCCCGAGATTTGTGGTTTAAGATTTTTATGTACAAAAGAAATAATTACATAAGAAACAATAATTAAAATAAAAAAACAAATAAAAAATACAATAAAAAACCACTGATTCTGGAAATAATTTAATGAAATATAACTTGTCACAAAACCGAGCAATGAAATTAGAGAAAATGTTCTAAATCCTGCAAAATCTTTTCTATTTTCTCTTTGTAATTTAACTTCTCTTTGAACGCCAAGAAGTGCTCCAAGAAGCAAAGATAAAAAAAATCCTACAATAAAATTATCCATATATTTTTTGCAAAATCACACTTTTTAATGTTTAGTACTTATATTAAAGTTACAAATTAATATAAATAAAATTCCTAAATCATAATTATTATGAAAATTGTATTTCACGGAGGAGCTGGAGAAGTAGGAAAAAGTTGTATTGAACTACAAACTGGCGGAAAAAGATATCTTCTTGATGCAGGAGTTAAGTTCGTTCAGGGGGGTATAGAGTATCCCAAATTTTTAGATAAAATACATGATCTTGATGGTGTTTTTATTTCGCATGCGCATTTAGATCATAGTGGAGCATTGCCTATGCTCGAGCATAAAAAATTAAATTGTCCAATCTATATGACAAAATTAACTTGGAAAATCACAAATTTATTATTAAAAGATTCATACCATCTTGAAAAATTAAAGCATTTGCATCCCGCTTATGTTGAAAGAGACATTAGAAAAGTTGAACACGATCTCAGATTTGTAAAATATGACCAAGAATACATAACTCCCGACGGGAAAGTGAAATTCAGATTCTTAAATGCAGGCCACATTCCAGGAAGTGCCAGTATTCTTTTAGAAGTTGAAGGAAAAAAAGTACTTTATACTGGTGATATTAATACGGAAGATACTGCCTTGATGGTGCCTTCAGAACTTCATAATTTAATGGAAGAAGTTGATATTTTAATCACTGAGAATACTTATGGTGACAGACCACACCCAGAAAAAGGTGAGAGTAAACAAGGACTTATTAAATCAGTTGGAAAAGCAATAGAAGTGGGCGGTAGCGCTCTTGTCCCAGTATTTAGCGTAGGAAGGAGTCAAGAAATAATGATGCTTCTAAAAGATTTATATCCAAATATTCCAATCTATCTTGATGGGATGGCAAGAAAAATAACAGAACTGGTTTTAAATAGTGGAGACCCTTATGTTGATAATCGAGATTTGCTTGAAGAAATGAGCCGAAGAGTTATGTTTATTAAACATCCAAAAGAGAGAGGAGAACTTGCAAAAAAGAAAGGTATAGTTATTTTAACTACTTCTGGAATGGTTCAAGGAGGGCCAGTTATTTCTTATGCAGAAAAAATGATTCACGACAAAGATAACTTTGTAATTCTTACAGGATACCAGGCAAAAGGAACAAATGGTAGATTTATGTTTGAAGATCATTTGTTCTATTCTCATCATCAAAGATTTCCTGTGAAAGCACATGTACGTAAATTTGATTTCTCAGCACATTATGGACAAGATGAAATTAGAAGACTTATGACAAAATTAAAGCCCAAACACCTAATTTTACAACACGGAGATGTTGACGCACTTGAAGAATCTAGGCGTTACGCAGAAAGCAATTTAGAAGATACTAAAGTCTATGTCCCTACAACTGGAACGGAATATGAATTTTAAATTCCCGTATTTTCTTTAAGCAAATCAATTTGAAATTCCAAATCATCTAAATTGAGTTCTCTTGATAGTTTATAGATAAAATCCCTGTCGGCCAATAGCTTCTCTTTTACTTCTTTGTATTCCATAAACCAATTAAAATTTCAAACTTTATAAATTTTACTGAAATAAACAATAGTTTAGTTATCAAGATTAACATTTATAACCTTATAAATAGCAATAGTATTTATGATAGAAAAAAGAGAACCAATTTCGTTTTTTGTGTATCAAGGAAATCTAGAAGTCCTGAAATCTCTTGCAAAAGCAGGAAAGCCATTACAATTTAAAGATTTAAAATTAATTACAAACCCGAAAACTTCAAGAAAATACTCTACAAGAACAATTGCTGAGAGTTTAAAAATGCTTGAAGATAAAAAAATGATTAGAAATGAGGTAATTACTGGCAGAGCACGTAAAGCAGTAGGATATATTCTAACAGATAAAGGAAATGATGCTATGTCTATTCTTCGTGAAACTGAAGAAAAATTAAAAAAATTATAAAATTTACTTTATGTTTTATATTTTCTTTCTAATTGCTTATATCTACTATTAGAAGTAATAATATACTCGGATGGGTTTTCTCTACGTACAAATTCCGGAAACAAAACTGCTTGAACTGGTGTTTCTGTTTCACATGCAGTATTTAATCTTTGTTCTAAATGCCTATGACCTAATAATGGTTTGTGAGCCATAAAAAATTAAAAATATCTTGTTTGAAAAGAAAGCATTATCTGTGAAAAGTAGTTATAAAACTAAATTCAAATAAAACAAAAATCGACAAATTTGAGTTATTGGCGCCTAAATGATAGAGTATTAACCACTCCCTTAAAATATACGTTTCATCCCCAACTTAAAAGTTGGGGTATTCAAAGGAACAAAATGAAATTAATAACTTTTACAAAAATAAGCCCAACAAGTTGCAGGTTTTCCAGAATAAAAACATTTCTTTCCTTTTAGGGATTTTTTTTCGAATTTAAAGGGTAAACAACTACTTTTAGCGCCTGTTTTTTCTTTAATTTCATCTTCTATTGCTATATCTTCGTGCCATGGAACTAAACATCTTTTTTTTGCTTTGATTGCTTTTTCAAAGTCTTTGAAATTGTCTACTTCTATTGTTTGATATTGCATTTGTTTTTCTGCTTTTTCATATAATCTCTTGTGCATTGCAATTAATTCTTTGTCAATAGTTTCCTTTAATTTCTCAATTTTAACTTGTTTCTTTTCATCATGATCTCTAATTGAAATCGTTGCAACTCCTGCTTCTAAATCTCTTGGTCCTAATTCAATTCTTACAGGAATTCCCTGCATTTCCCATTTATTAAATTTAAATCCTGGACTGTCTTTTGTATCGTCATCTAATATTGGATTAAAACTTTCTAGTTTTTTCGCAATTTCTTGCGACTTTTTTAGTACAATCTCTTCTTTTCCTTTGAATAATAAAGGAATCAAAACTACTTTATTAGTTGCAACTTTTGGAGGCAAGATTAATCCCTTATTGTCTGAATGTATCATAATCATTGCACCGATTGTTCTTGTAGTAAGTCCCCACGAATTTTGAAAAGGGAATTGTTTCTTCTGATTTTTGTCTAGGTATGTAATATCAAATGCTTTGGCAAAGTTTTGTCCTAGATGGTGAGATGTTGCTCCCTGAATTGCTTTTCCATCTACTAAGAAGGTTTCAATTGTTGTTGTGTAATCTGCTCCTGCAAACTTTTCCCCAACTGATTTTCTTCCCTTATTTACTGGAATTGCGAGCAAATCTTCATAAATTTGAGCATAAAAATCTAATACTTGTAATACTTCTTTGTCTGCTTCTTGTTTTGTTTCATGCACTGTGTGACCTTCTTGCCATAGAAACTCTCTATTTCTGATAAATGGTGTTGAGTGTTTAAATTCCCAACGTACAACGTTACACCATTGATTTAGTTTTAGAGGTAAATCTCTGTAACTCTGAATCCACTTTTTATATGCATCATACATAATTGTCTCACTTGTTGGTCGGACTGCTAATTTTTCTTTTAGTTGTGTTTCTCCAGAGTGTGTTACCCATGCAACTTCTGGAGCGAATCCTTCAACATGATCTGCTTCTCTTAAAAGTAGTTTTTCTGGAATAAAAAGTGGAAAGTAGGCATTTTTAACGCCTAATGATTTGATTTTTTTATCTAACTCTTCTTGAATTTTTTCCCAGATTTGAAAAGAATTTGGTTTAAAAATCATACAACCAGAAACATCTGTATATTCTATTAAATCTGCTTTTTGAATAACTTGCGTGTACCACTCACTCATATTCTCTTCTTTTTTTGCTGTAATTGCTAAAAGTTGCTGTTTTGCCATTTGTTCTTAGTTATTATATTTTAATCTTATTTAATAAGTCTTTTGTTTCTCCAAAAAGTGTTCATCTAACTCTTGATAACATATAAAATAATGTCCAAATAAGTTATAAAACACTTTTGAAAATCTCGATTCTACTGATAGAATGTCTTGAATTCTATGTTTGTAATCAAGTCCTTTTTCTTCTTTTATATCTTCTAAAGCTTGTCTTAATTGGCTTTCAAGGCCGATAGTTTGTTTGTGTCATTTGTCTTAAAGATTGGAAATCTCTTCATTTAATCAAAGAACCCTCGGTGTGTGGCTAAAAGTTTAAGTTTACTTGAACTTTTAGGAGGAGGAGGGAGGTTTTATTTCTTTTAAATTGAAGTGATTTCAAATACGAATAATAATTTGTTTCTAGTAAATACTAGTCTTTGTTGTCTTTGTTTTAATTTAGAATTATACGGGAAGTCCCTTTATTGAAGAAATTTTATAGTATAAACTATTGTCTAGGCCGACAATCACTAGTTTTTACTAAGTTTTTCTTCTCCATAAGAAATATGAGGTGTTTAGAATTTATAAAACTATTTGTCAAATTTAAAAATAAAAAAAATAATCTCACCTCTACCAAAAATATATAAAGCTCAAAACCAAAAAATATAAAGGATGGCAAGGATTATTGGTAAAGGCTACTCTTTTGATGATGTATTAATAATACCCAAATATAATACAATAAGTTCTCGAAAAGACGTTAATTTCAAAACTAAAGTTACAAGAAATTACGAAATTGATATCCCAATTCTTATCGCAAACATGGACACAGTTTGTGAAGATAAAATGGCAATTGCTGTTGGAAAACTCGGTGGTCTCGGAGTAATTCATAGATTTAACACTCCAGAACAACAAGCTGCTATGATTAAAAATGTAAAATCACATAAATTAATTGCTGCAGCTGCTTTAGGAATTAAAGATTATGAACAAAGACTTGAAATCCTAGATAAAGCAGGAGTAAATATCATAGTTTTAGATGTAGCTCATGGACATTGTAAAACTATGGGGAACTGTCTAAAATTCATAAAAAGAAATTATCCGCATATTGATGTTTTAGTTGGAAATGTTGCAACAAAAGGAGCCGCAGAATACTTCTATCATAAAGGTGCAGATGGAATCAAGGTTGGTATTGGTCCAGGTTCAATGTGTACAACAAGAATTATGACTGGGGCAGGAGTTCCGCAAATTACTGCAATAATGGACGTTTACGAATATATCCAAGGGAGAATTCCTCTTTGCGCAGATGGCGGAATTAAAGTTCCGGGAGATTTCACAAAAGCAATTGGAGCAGGAGCAGATTCAATTATGGTAGGTTCAATAGTTTCAGGAACTGATGAATGCCCCGGAGAGATTATTGAACAAAACGGAACAAAGTATAAATTATATCGTGGAATGGCTTCATATGATGCAGCAATTAAAAAACAAACAATAGATGGTAAAAAAACTAAAGAAGTAATCAGTGTTGAAGGAGATAAAACTTTAGTTGAATACAAAGGAAGTGTTGAAAATATTTTAAAAAAATTCTTAGGAGGTTTAGCTTCGGGCATGACTTATGTTGGAGCTGCAAATATTGAAGCAATAAGAGGAAAAGTAGACTTTATTGAAATTTCATCTCAAGGTTTAAATGAGAGTATTGCACACGGAGTTAAAACGTTTCCAAATAAAAGTTTGAAGGAGTTTACTCAATAATTTGTAAATATTCCAACAATCTTTTTCCAACAATTATTATTTCTTCTTTTGATTTTTCATTAATCTCATTTAAAGTATTTAAAACTTCACTCAAAATATCTGAATTGTTAGTTTCTACTACTTCTAATCTTGTTTTAGGATAGTTTTGAGTTTTCACATAATGTTTTATTGCTAAATACATAAATGTGTGTTTAAATAATTTTCAAAATTCTTTTTTAACTCTTTCTTCTTCCCAAATTGGAGAGTTTGCTATTCGAGACTTAATTCTTCTAACTATTGCACTTATTCCTTTTTCAGACATAACTTGAGATTGTTCTTTTGTTGGTAATTTCACATTTTCAATTAAATCAATTCCAAATAAAGTTTTACTTCTGAATTTATTTGAAAAATCATGACTTGAGTTATTAGAATTTTGAAAAATTTCTTTTGTTATTGGCGTGAAGAAGAATGTTTCATCAAAACTTGAAGTTTTAAGATATGATTCTAATTCATTAGTTAGAGAATTTGGAATTTCTTCAAATATTAATAATATGTCGTTATCACTTCTGTTTTCAATCCATTTGTCACCTACAGCAATTGAACCAATAGCTACCATAGAAATATAATTTTGATGCCTATTTTCTAAAAAATTGTGGAGTTTTTCTAATTGTTTTTCCATATAGAAATCTAAAAATTACTGTTTATAAATTTAACTCACAGAATAGTTACTAAACTATTTAAATTCGAAAAATTAGATATTATCACAATGCCTGAAAAGAAAAAGGAAAAAAAGGATTCGTGTGAAAAAGCTTGTTCAAATATTGGAACAAGATGTACCATGGGAGGAATATATTGCCTAGGATTTATTGGTGCTGCAATTTACTATATTTCAACATCTACTGGATTTTGGTCTGGAGTTTGGGGAGTTTTAAAAGCTCTAGTTTGGCCAGCATTTCTAGTATTTGAAGCTATGAAATTTCTGGGGATGTAAATTCTATAATTTAATTCCCTATCAATTAAATAATCAATAGAACTGAATTTTATCACTTAAGTTCTAATAAATCTTTATAAACTCTAAATAGAAAATATTTTTATGATAATTACAACGCTAAAAAATAGTGAAAAGCTCGCAAAAAAAATATCCAAAGAAATGAAAATTCCATACATGGAAACTGAAAGCATAACTTTTCCAGATGGAGACATTTACTTAAAATATAAAAAAGACTTAACAGAAAAAAAACTAATCATTGTAGAATCAATGCAACCAAACTCAAATGAAACTCTTATGAGAATAATATTTGCGGCAAAAACTGCTAAAGATTTAGGCGCAAAAAAAGTAATTCTTATAGCTCCATATCTTGCTTTTATGCGACAAGATAAAAGATTTAACCCCGGAGAATGTGTTTCCGCCCCAATTATGGCAGAACTCTTAAATAACTCCATAGATCAACTTATAACAATAGATCCTCACCTTCACAGAATTCCAAAACTCTCAGACATATTTACAATAAAAGCAAAAAACTACACCGCAAATCATGTAATTGCAGATTACATAAAAAAAAAATTCAAAAACGAAATAATAGTTGGTCCCGATTGGGAAAGTTATCAATGGGCTGATGATATTGCGCAAGAAGTTGGAGTTAAAAAAACAGTTTTAGAAAAAGACAGACACTCATTTAGAAGTGTAGATGTAAAAATCAAAGATAAAATAGATATGAAAGGAAAAAACGTCATAATTGTTGATGATATAATCTCAACCGGAAACACAATGATAAAAGCAGCACAAAAAGCAAGAAAACTTGGTGCAAAAACTGTTACAGCAATTGGAGTTCATGGACTTTTTGTAGAAAACGGACTTAAAAAAATGCACAAACATTTCGATAAAATCCTAACTGTAAACACAATAGAGCATGAAACAAACATAATAGACATTAGTCCAGAATTAGTTTCTGCAATAAAAAAAGAATTAAGAATTTAAATCTCCAAACTCTTTATTTTTTTAACTGCTTTTTCCACTAAATCGTTCAAGCTTCCTTTATTTTCCAAAAGAATAATTTGTTCTGGTTCATATCCTTCTTCCTGAGCTTCATAAAAACACAAATTAAAACTCTCAACTTCTAAATTGTCAGAAATTTTCTTTTCATTATAGCCTCTCTCTTCATATACTTTCTTTAAATCTTTCAAATCTCTAGTAAGTATTATTAAAACATCGGCTAAATCCGAATAAATAAAATGCGCGAAATGAGACTCAATAATAAAATTCTTATCTTCATTATCTCTTAAAAAACTTTCCAGTTTATCTAACAGCCTATTCAAATCAAAATCAAAAGTTTGCAGTTCATCTATGTCTTCTATTTTAAATTTTTCAGCCCATTCATTTAAATGAATTACCTCAAAGTCAAGTTTTCTACCCAATTCCTTTGCAAAAGTTGTTTTTCCACTTCCAACACTACCAGAAACTGCAATTATCATAATATAATATTACATCACAAATTATATAAAGCTTACTAATGATTTAGATGTTATGACACAAACCATAACAGAAGAAAAAATTATTGAATTTGAATCCTATCTAAAAAATTGGAATAAACTAATTTATTCAAATTCAGGAATTTTTACTCAACACCAAACAAATGGTTGTATAGGTCCAAGAATGGATGAAAATGGACATATAACAGGACATGCAATGATTATGGAATCAACACAATTTGGATTAGTTGCGGATTCAGAACAAGAAATATTTGCAAACTTTTTAGAACAAAAACAACCATTTAGACATAAACAATATATTCTTACAATTATTGGAGCCATAAATTTATGGAAAACAGATATTCAAAATCTTATACAAATTCACCAAATCCTAACTAGTGAAGAAAATCAAATTATTTCCGAAATTAATTTAATACAAAAAACACTAAAAAACCTTAAAGCAGATACATCAAAACTTGAAACAATAAAAAGAATAAAACTCTCAAATATCCAACAATTAATTGAAAACCATCATCACGAAGAAAAAATACTTCAATCACACATTAAAAAAATTAAAGAAGAAATAGAAGAAATAGAAAGATTTCTTAAAGAAACACAAGACGAAATGCTATTTCTTTTCAACAAATCCTAACTTTCAAGTGATGAAAATCTAAAAATTTATAAACTTTGAAATATATTTCTAAATATGGATGAAAAAAGACTAAAAAACGCATTTTCCAAAATTAAAAAAGATATGAATGTTTTAACTACGAAAATAAATATCGTAAAAAATCAAAAAGATGCAAGCGTGGATTTCCAAAGAGCACTTGAAGAATTTCAAGAAATGTTAAATGAAAAATTATCACTGGAAATCAGTAACTTAAGGCTTGAAATGGCAGCAGAAATCCAAAAAATGTATGAAAGACTAATGGAACATGATTCTGCAATAATTGAAATTTCCAAGAAAACTGCAAAAAAATCAACAAAAAAATCTTCCGATAAAAAGAAATAATCAAATTATTATTCAATCTTTATTCTACCCATTCGCTAGGCTCACTCTGAAAACAAATATCTAATTCAGGAAAAATATTCTCCAAACTCAAAGCTTCTTTTACTTTCGAATAAATATTTTCATACGTTGTAGTATTTTCAGAAATATGAGATAAAATTATTTTCTGTCTCTCATTTGCAACCTCTTTTAAAACCTCAATAGTCTGATCAACACCCAAATGTCCAGAATCTGAAGTCAAACGTGAAACATAATTATAATGCAAATCTTTTCCATTAAGTTTTATATGCTCATGACAATAATTAGCTTCGATATAAATAACATCTAGACCTTTTAAGATATGTTTAATCTCATCTGTAACATATCCTAAATCTGAAAAAATTCCAACTTTCTTACCCTCAGCTTCAAAAACAAAAGAAATTGCCTCATCTACATCATGAGGCTTATCAACCACAAAAACATTAACATCCTCAATCTTTACAAAATCATGATTTTTAACAATTTTAAACTTTTCATCACAATACTTAGAACCCTCTAAAGTACCTTTAGACAAATAAAATGGACAATCTAAATTCTTCAAAAAAGCCCCAAGACCTGAAATATGGTCTCCGTGCTCATGAGTAATAAAAACAGCATTAATTTCTTCTACATTAATTTTCTTATCTGCTAAAATATCTTTAGCTTTGGAAAAAGAAATTCCACAATCAACCAAAACCTTAGTATTTTTTGATTCAACATAATAACAATTCCCGCTCGAACCTGAAGCTATAGCAAAAGATTTCATTTTTTTACCACCCAAAAAAATGGAAAAATTATTCCATAATTTTTGAACAAAATTTTTACTATGTATAAATTTAGTTTCATTTTTTAACTTTAAATTTTAAATCCAATTTATTGTTTAATTTATCTAAAATATTCCTTGAAATTTCTTCAATTGTTTTATCTCCATTTATTTGAACTATTTCTTTAGAATAAACCTCCAAAATAACATCTCTTGCTCTATCAAACTCTTCTAATCTATGTTTAAAAATCTCTTTATTGTCATCACTTCTTCCTTGCTCCTCTGCTCTTTTCAAAATCCTTTTCAAAAGTTTTTTTTCATCACACTTCAAATAAATAACTTCTATTGTATAACCATTCTCCACCAAATAACCATATAACCAATAAGCTTGATCCAAAGTCCTAGGAATTCCATCAATAATAACCTTTTTTTCGCCTTTAAACTGGTCTCTAAAAACCTTAAAAACGTCATCATTTGTCAAAAGAAGCCCCTTCTTCATCTTATCAAATAACTCACTTCCAGGTTTTATATCCTTTCTAATCAAATCACTCATAACATACTTTTTAAAACCAGTATTTTTTGCCAAAAGCTCTCCTTGTGTACCTTTTCCACTTCCAGGGGCCCCAACCATAATTATTGCAATTTTATTACCAACCATTTTTAGCACCTAAGTAAAGAAAAACAAAAATTCCAAACCAGACTACAAACGTAATTCCAGCAATTAAATAATATAAATTTTTCTTGCTCATAAAAATAATTTAAATAAAGATTATATAAATCTTTTTGACTCTAAAAAAAGAATCACTTGAAATCTGGTCTTTCTGTACCACAAAGTCTATAATATTGTTCCTGAGTTAAAATATCTACATATTGCAGATTATTTGTGTTCCATTCAGAACCTATATATGCACCAGTTCCAATGGCGGCAGCCTTTAAAGGCTTTTTAATAGCTTTATATGCTTTACCGGAATACTTTATCATCTTATTTAACAACCCAATACCTTTTGCTCCTAACTCTATTAATTTCCCGATTCTCTTAAGTTTTATTGCTTTTGATGACCAAGATATAACTGAAGCAATTCCTTTAAAAACACCAATAGGTCCAGTTATTGCAGATAAAGCAAGAGTTACCGCAATATCAGTTGCAATAGATGCAGCAAGTCCCGTTCCAGCCCCAATAGCAACATCAGTAATCAATTCTGTAGTACTTTTTGGCAATCTATCATATCTATAAACCACAAAATTTTTTTCATTAGTATTAATTTGCTTTAATCTTAAATCTTGTAAATATTCATACTGCTGAGAAATGTGTAACAAAATCGGTTCAAGTTCCTTATCATCTTCACTAATTAATTCATTTATTATATCTTTAACCTGACTCACATTTTCATGAGTAGCATCGCTATATTTTAAAGAAAGATAATCAAAATAAGACATCTCAGTACCATTAGACATCGTAAATTTATTTTCTGAAGTCCAATTTACAAAATCATTATAAGAATAAATTTCTTTATTTTTGCTATTAAAACTAATTGTTGCACATGCAAAACACCAATTTCCCTCAGTATCCATATTACCTAAAAAGTCATACTCTCCCTCACCATATCTATACCAACATCTTCTCATTGACTCAGCAATTTCTTTGAAAACTTTATCTTTTTCACTTTCATCAATTTCAAACTTATCAACTTTACACTTACTATTTATCTTTGAAAACATCTCACCAATTTTAACAGCTAAATTATCTTTAGCTGCAATATAACTTCTACAATTAGTATCATCAGTACTACTTACAAGAACATTTCCTGTATTTATGAAAAAACCCATTAAAATAAAAAATCCTATTAATGAAACTATAACAACACCAATCATATACTGCATATTTGATTTATTATTAAATTTCATTTTTCAACCCCCGGAATATTGTCATATTGATTTTTTGAAAGCAAAACATCCAAATAATAACCATTAACTGGTATTTTTAAATAATAAACTACTTTACCATCATCATTAAACCAACCATATTTGTCAGTTTCAAGTTCTTTTACTTCAATTTCTTGTTCTAAAAAATAAACTTTTGTAACTCCTCCTTGAAAGTTTTCATCTTTTCTTAAAAAATATTCTTTAAAACTTTTATATTTTTCACCATAAAAAAAATAAACTTTACCATTTCTAAAAGAAAAATCAAAACATTCATCAACATTTCTACACCCATTAAATTCGTCATTTACATCATCTGCATCAACATCATAAATATTATTTTCTTTTTTTGCTAAATTTTGCATTTGGTTTTGCGTATATGTAAAATCTTCACTTAAAAAATCATCTATAACTAAATTTGACAAATCAACTTCATTAGAATTTAAATCTTTTAATTCAACTAATTCCAAATCCTGATTTAAATTAGGATTATTTGCAATATATTCTTTCACTTTTTCTAAAAATTGATCATAATTTAAATTTTGGTAATGTTCTCCAAACAATACCTTACAATCAATACCAAATTGATTTTCAAAACACATTGGTCCATTTTTCCAACCAAAATAAATATCATAAAATTCTCCACTATCTTTCAATTTTAATTTAAATATAACTTCATTATTAATATAATCAATTTCTTCTGGTTTTTTTTGAAAATAACTGTCATAATCTTTTTTAATTAAATATTTGTAAGAACATAACTCCCTCGAAACCATTAAATCTCCCCTATCCTCATAAGAAACAAACAAAATTTTTTCATCTTGATTAAAAATTAAATTTTCTCCATCAACTTCATCATCATCTAAACTTCTACCATCATAATAATAAATATATATGTCATAATTATTCTGATTAGAAAAAGTTGGAATTAAAATAATATATTTTGCATCTTTTTCCAATTGAAGCTTTGTATCAGAACTACTCCACGGCAAAAAAGAAGCACTTTCAGTCTCATCAAATTTTAACTTAAGACCATTTGGAAATAAATCATCATCAAATTCATATCTTTTTTTAACAATTCCTTTTAAATTAAGATTTTTTGAAAACTTATCATATCTATCTGTATTTATAATATTAACTCCTTTAGAATCAATAACATAAAAATAATTCTCTCCATCATCATCCTCATGTTGATAATTTTCTAAATGATGTAATTTAAGCATATTAAAACAATTAGTTAAAGTAGAATATTCTCCACTTGAACTATATTCTACAAATTCTTTAATAGAATTTGCATTTGCTTTAGCGATATCAAGATTTGTGTTATTAGCTAAAAATACACTACCAAAAGCTTGTAACATAAAAAACAAAACTATAACTGATAAAACAACTCCTAAAAGTGTTTCTAGAGAAAAACTCAATCCTTTTTTAGAGTTATTTTTATACTTCATAAAATAAATTCAAATCTTGCCTTATTAAATATTTATAATTATAATATAGAAGTAAATATTAAAAAATTACATATAAAAAACATAACCAAAAATCAAAGCAATTTTTTTGGAAGTACAAAAAACACCTTAAATAAACGTCAGGACTGGGATTTGTGCTCAAAAATCAGAGATTCTTGGCACCAAAGGAACTAAAGTTCAAATCCTTAGTTATAGAATATATTTAAAATAAACGTCAGGACTGGGATTTGTGCTCAAAAATCAGAGATTCTTGGCACCAAAGGAACTAAAGTTCAAATCCTTAGTTATAGAATATATTTAAAATAAACGTCAGGACTGGGATTTGTGCTCAAAAATCAGAGATTCTTGGCACCAA
>CAZLRR010000001.1:44469-78371 GCA_964562045.1 uncultured Methanosarcinales archaeon | reverse complement strand
GTTCAAATCCTTAGTTATAGAATATATTTAAAATAAACGTCAGGACTGGGATTTGAACCCAGAATTCCAAAGGAAAGCAGTTTTCGAGACTGCCGCGATACCGGATTACGCGATCCTGACATATTAAATAAAAGAAAGGCCAGTTTATAAAAATTTCCAGTAAATATAAAATTTGTATTAAGTCAACCCATTAGACCACCACTTCTATTGGAAACTGGAAATAAAAGTTTTACACTTAAAAAAATAAAAAAGAAGCCAATCTAAGCTTTTTTGTCTAAAAAAAGTATAAATTAGACAATATTTAGACATAAATAGACTAAGTTTAGACATAAAATTAGACAAAATTTAGACAATATTTAGACAAAAAGATATAAAAATATAGAATTAAAGAGAATAAAGTAAAACAATTAAACTTTAATATTTAGACACTATTTAGACAAATAAATAACAAAACTAAACAAATAATAGACAAATAAAAGACAAAAATAATTATAATTAAATTTAACAAATATAATCTATAAATTTAAGATTTCCATATTATACAATTTAATTAAGATAAAATATAGGTAAATAATTAATTAAATTTTTAGTTCCATTAGAACTATTTTCCCACCATTTTAAGTAGAAAAAAAAGTTATGTTAGATTAAATTGAGATAATAATCTTTCCTTAAAATACATACATAAATTTATAATTAATCTTATATAAATTATTATTAGGTAAATATTATACTAACTAAAAGTAGTATCATTTATAAATAAAAATGGAAGACATAATTAAAGTAGAATTCGAAATGGAACAAAAGATGTGTGGCAACTGTAAAAAAAGTTCTAGTGAATATTATCAATTAAAAACTCAAATTAGGTTTATAGGTTTTAATGCTAAGGAAATAGAAGAATTAAAACATAAAATCAAAGATGATTTTATTAATCATTTTGATACAATTAACAAATATGAAGAAACAACAAATGGATTTGATTTATTCTTTAGATATCATGGAGAAATGAATAAAATTACTTCTTTCTTATATAAAAAATACTTTTGTGATGAAAAAAGAACCAAAAAAATCATGGGACATGATCCTTTAGCTTCAAAAGACTTATTTAGGTATACTCAAAGAATAAATATAGTTAATCTAAAGCCTAAAATGGAGATTTTTTATAAAGGAGAGAGATATCTAATTAAAGCAATAAATAAGTCTGATTTAGTTTTATTGGATACACAAACAGGACAAAAAAAGGTTTTATCATATAATATTGTAAAAGATTATCTAAAATTTTAATTTTTAGTTTCCAGATGAAATAAGGGTGTCATGGTTATTTCAACTAGAAAAAAAACTAAAGCTTTTAATGTAGTTAATTATATAAAAATGATGCCTCCAAACACTAACCCATGCTTTCATAGCTAGGATACTACTCCATAAGCTTAAAACAAGGATCCTCAATGGGAGGCTGTGCCTTCAATCTCCAATTGATTAAAGGTAAAATATAATAATATGTATTTATATAAAAAACTTATGATAAAATTATATATAATTATCTATATTTATAAATAAAAAGATATTAACAAAATTATGTATATTTTTGTAGAAGAAGATGACTTGAAAAATTTCAACAAAGAAAAAATTGATTCAAAAACACAAATTATTGTATTATTTACTATTTCTCTTGGAACAAAAACAGATAAAGAAATCATTAAAAAAATAAAAGAAAAGCTTCAAAACTATAAAAATCATAAAAAAGCCATCTTAATTAAAATAGAAAAAATCACAAATTCAATAATTTCAAACATCAATAATATTTCTCAAAACTTTGACTTAACTATTGGTCAAGGTGGATTAAATAGCATAAATAGGTTTTTTACAGAACAAACTAAAATAGATTTACTTCTTGATCCTCATACTAGCGAATTTGAACAAAAATTTGATTTCATACATCACTTTAATTCAGGTATGAATCATATTTTATTTAACTTAATGAAAGAAAAAGAAATTGGTGTTTTAATTAACTTAACAAAATACATAGGAAACAAAAACTTATTTTATAAAGATATAGGTCGTATAAATCAGAATTTAAAGCTTGCAAGAAAATCAAAAGTAAAAACCATATTTGCAAATTTTTATGAAAATAACAATAAAATAAGATCAAAAGATGAAATAACTCAAATTTTAAAAATATTTGATATTTCATTACAGCAAATTACAGAATCTGAACATTTTTTCAATAACCATTTTAATAATAAAAATGATTTGAAGAAAATTAAAGTTTTAAGTAAATAAAAATAGCACAATGTTTTTAAAAAAGACTTAATTACTAATAATATGTTATATACAAAAGACGGATTCCCGGAAGTTAATGAAATAGTTTTATGTAAAGTAAAAAGAATTTCAGGAGGAAATACAGTATTTTTAGATTTACTTGAATATGAAAAAGAAGGAGTTTTAACAATATCTGAAATTGCTCCTGGAAGAATTAGAAATTTAAGAGATCATGTTTCTGAAGGAAGAGTAATTGTTTGTAAAGTTATTCGAATAAGGGGAACTCATATTGACGTTTCGTTAAGAAGAGTAAGTGTACAGGCAAAAAAAGATAAACTAGATGAAATTAAAAAAGAGGAATTTTCAGAGAGGGTCTACATTGAGGCTGCAAAAATTTTAGGAACAACTAAAGATAATTTATTTGAAAAAACATACGAACCTATTTTTGAAGAATATGAAACTGTATTTGAGGCTCTATACGATATTATGCAAAATAATGAAAAAATTGAAATATTTTCCGAACTTGCAAAAGAAGAAAAAGAAAAATTATTAAAAATTATAAATGATAGAATCAAACCTGAAGAAGTTTGCATAAAAAAAGAATTTTTTATGAAATCTTTTGATGAAAATGGAATTAAAGTTATTAAAAATTCTATTTCAGAAGCATTAAAAAAAGCAGACTACGACAAAATTTATGTTACTTATTTAGCTGCAGGACATTATTTAACTACAATTTATCATAATGATATGAAATCTCTAATTAAAATATATAAAGAGTTTCAGCAGGCTTTAGAAGAAGAAAATAAAAAATATAAACTAAATCTAGAATTTAAAGATAAAGATTAAATTTTTATAATAAATAACTTTTGATTCCAGACATTATATTTAATTAATTTAAAGTTTTTTTCTCCAGAAAAGTATTTTAGAATCTCATTATATGCTAAACTTGCTGAAATTGAAGTTGTGGAAGCTAAAACGCCAACCTCACAACATTTTTCGTTTTCAATATTTTTATGAAATATTTTATTAAATTTGTCTTCTAAAAACATGCAAACAACAGACTCAGCTTTTATTGCGCCCGTATAAATCCAAGGAATTTTATTTTTTATTGCAAAATCACTTATTATTTTTCTAGTTTCAAAATTATCTGTTGCATCAATTATTAAATCAGAATTTGAACATATTTCTTCAATATTATCTTTAGAAAGACAATTTTTAACTTCATTTATATTTAAATTAGGATTTATCTTTTTTAATTGTGACTTTAAAGCAGAAGTTTTTAAACTTCCTATATCTTTTTCAAAAAAGGTTTGTCTCTGTAAGTTTGTATTATCAACTATATCCATATCAACTATAATTAAATGATTAAATCCTCCTCTGATAAGCAAATGTGCTAAATTACTACCAATTCCACCACAACCAATTAATACTAATTTTTTGTTTCTAATTAGATTTTGAAATTCATTTGGTATAAAATTACAGTTTTCCTGACGAGAAGTATCCATAACTATAAAGAGTCAAGTAATATTTATAAATCATATTGCAGTTTAGTTTATTATGAATGCTACAACAGAGGCAATTAATGAAACACTCGGGAACTCGACAGTTTTGCTCCAAAATTCTACAGTTCCTATTACGGGTTCTTTAATACTAGATTTATTTATTATTTCATTGATTATGGCATTTTTTATTGCATTAATTAATAAATATTTAACAGATCAAGTAAGAATTAGAGCTCTAAAACAAGAAGTTAAGGATATGAGAAAAAAAATGACTGAGACTATGAAAAAAGATCCTAAAAAGGCTCAGGAAATTCAAAGAGAACTTATGAAAAAGAGCATGGAGCAAATGAAACACTCAATGAATCCGAAAATAATGCTGATTACATTAATTCCAGCACTTCTTATTTTTACGGTAATTAGAAAATATTATGGTCCATATGGAGAATTTTGGGATTTAGGATTTACAACCTTTGGTTGGCTTGGAACATATATTATATTTTCAATAGTTAACTCAATAATTGTTAGAAAAATTATGAAAGTAGCATAAATTTCTTTATTTTTTGCCCCCCTGAATAAAACAAAATTTTAAATACTTCTAATTTTACAATAAATTATGGTATTATGGGAAAGGCCCTCCAAATTCAAAGACAAAAAAGGGTATCTATATCTAAGAGAAACAATTTATAGAAGAGATAAAAGAACCTTAAAACGTTCAAGAAACTCCTTTGATGGAACTGCAACAAAAGAGAGAGGAAAATATTCTAAAAAAAAAGACATTTATTGCGGAAAGATATTTGAACCAGAAATGAAGAAAATGCTTGACTTTCGCCAATTTATAGAATCGAAAGGAATTGATTACTTAAAATTTAAAACTGAAAGTTCGTTTGATAAGATTTTAGACATCTTTGTTGAATTTTTGCTAGAAATGTATGAGCTTGATAAAAAAAATGTGTTTAATTCAGAGAAAAAACAAGCCTTTCAAATATCTACTGGATTTTTGTGTCCTCAAACAATTGAATTTGTTAAAAAATATAGTCCGAGATCTCAAAATATAGGGAATCCTAAAGATTTAGAAAGATTTTCTAATAGGTGTTTAGATGCAGGAATATTTGATGAAGAAGTTATTATGTCTTTATATTTGAAACTATTTCCTGAAGAAGATGTAAAAGACTTCAAAAAAGAAATCGAAGAGCTAGAAGAACATAAATTAGATGATGTTTCAACCAAGAACTTGTATGGTTTCTTGAAAGATTATTAAAAGTTTGATTATATAATTTAATCAATTTTCAGTAAAAATGTCGTTTTCAATAATAAATTCATAAGATTTTTTCATAAAATCTTCCATTGATTCTCTATTTTTATAAATTTCTTCTAATTCTTGTTTTAATAGGTTTTCAGCTTCTTGAGTTTTTATTTCGCCATTTTTATATGTAATATAGGTATCAAATTTTGTTGGAATGTCGAAATGTTTTTTAATTAAATTTGCAAATTCTGGCTTGTTTAAAATTATTACAACTACAAATTCACTTAATTTCCAAATTTTATGTGGCGAATCAAATTCTTCTTTATTGTGATTTGGAAAGACTTCTGACCATTTTTTAAACCAAATATAATGTAAAGACTCATGAATTGTTGTTTTTATGATTTCTCTAGTGTCATATTTATAGTATATATCGAAAGTATGTTTATGTATGTTTCTAGGGCAAATTGGATTATATGTTAATCTTGCTTTTATTTTTTTAATATACCAAGTAGTTTCTAGTACTTTTTCAAAAATTTGCATCATTTCATCATTGATTTTATTCCAATTTTTTTGAAATAATTGTTTTTGTTGTATGAAAAACTCTTTCTCTTCTATTAATTTTTTATTGAAATAATTAATTAGTTTTGTTTTCTTTTCTTTTTCGGGCAGACTTTTTAATTCTGTAAATATTGGCCATCGATTATGTACCCTTTCTTTAAAATATGGTATTTCATATGCAGAATAAATAAAAAAATCAATATATTCTTTAGGTTCTAATATTTCAAATTCTACTTTGGGTAAACTCATAGTTAAATTCAAAATTTAAGTATTTATATAATTAACTTTAGAAAAACCTATCTAAACTCTTCTGATTAGAAGTATTTACAACTTTATCAAAATCTATTCCAAATGCTTCTAGTATATCATCGCTCACTCCTTTTAATTGTTTTTCAATGTAATGTTTGTAATCATATTTTGGATTTTCTCCAACCAAACTAAGATGTTTAGGTCCGGATTCAAGCATTACATATTTTACTAAACGACCATTAAATTTTTTCAATTCTCTTGCGGCTCTAACGTGGGGCGGAGTAGTTTTTGTATATGCAGATAATGGTTTTGTAATCTTTTTTCTATAGATTAATAAATCATCAAATTTCCCAGATTTTAATTTGTCAATATATTCTTTAATGAATTTTTCGATTGCTTCTTTTTTATTTTCTGCGAAAATTTTTTCAATCAATTGCCTTTGAAAATTTTTTGCAAGATATGTCCAATCGCCTCGCACATATTCCATTCCAACAAACTGTAAATCGCCTGAAATTTCATCGAAACCAACGTATCTTTTCTTAGATGCAATAAAGAATTTTGAATACAATTTTTCAAATTCTATTTCTAAAAATGATTCTTGTCCATGTTTATCCATAACGTATTTTTTAAAAAAGGAGTTAATTTGGGCTTCTATTTTCTTTCCAAACTCTTCTTTTTCCTTTAAATCCTTAAATTTGTTGTGAATATTTGGGAATAAGAAAAAAGAATCTGTGTCTCCATATATTACTTTTCCAAAATTATTTTCTTCAACAAACTCAATTGCTTTTTGAATTAAATGTCTTCCAAAAGAAGTAATTGCTTCTCCAACATCTTTATTATAGTATCGAGATTTTGGACTTCCAACAGCCCCATAAAATGAGTTCATTGTAGTTTTCAGAGCAAAACTTTTAACATTATCTTTTTCTTTTTTTGCTTTCTCTCTCTCTTTATGTAAGGTTAAAATTAGTTCGGGTAAAATTGCTGGGTCTTTGACAAATTGTGCTCCATTTGGGGCACGAATTTCTCCTTTTTCATTAAAACTAAAAGGGTCAATGTTAAATGTCATAATAATTGATGGATAAAGCGATTTAAAGTCCAAAACAAAAACATTTTCATAAAATCCTTGTTTTGGTTCTAAAACGAAAGCCCCTTCCATTGGTGCTGTTACATCAAAATTAAAATTTGAATCGGCCACGTAACCTTTTTTATGAAGTTTTTTTAAGTACATTATGTCCAGAGTTGCAATTGGAGATTTTACTCTCTGCAATGGAGTTCCAGTAACTAAAGAACGCTGCATTATAAGCTCAATTAGTTTAAGTTTTTGGGCAATTAAATGAGTTAATTTCGAGTCTTTGAAGTTATATTCAATTAGTTTGAGTGGATCTTTAAATAAAAGATTTTCAATTGCTTTTATTTTGTCTTCTATCGATTCTTCGTCATTTTCAGAGTCTAAATCTATTTTCTCATCTCCTAGAACTTTTTTTGCAACAGTATTTAATTTATAATCTTCAAAGCTGATAAAATTCATACGAAGAAGCTGTATAACATCAAGGATTAGAACTCCTGGACAATTAAACGTAGAATCTCTGAAGAAATCTTTATTTAATCTTAATTTGCATTCTCCTTCAAATTTTGAAAATTTAAATTTAAGATTGTATGCCTTCATTCTTTCTTTAATGACTGCAAAATCAAAATCTATTACATTCCAGCCTAGAATAATTTGTGGTTCTTGTGTAATTATGTCTTTTTGAAATTTTTCTAATAGTTTCTTTTCGTTTTCTAATAATTCTATTTTAAATTCTTTTGATTTATGTTTTTCAATCAAATTAAGGTATTTTTTGTCAATTTTTTCTCTATTTACATAAACTTTGTTGGCATTATTGTTGTTTTCTGGGGAAAATGTACTTATCATTATGATTTCTTGTTCTTTTATCTTTCCTATTGTTTCTATATCTATTGCTATTGATTTAAGGGGTTTTGGATGTTTTTTTGTGGTTATTTCTACTTCTTTATCTATTAAATATTGGGTTTTTAAATCTATGTCTGCCTCATAGGGCTTTATTTCTTGTTCTTTGGTCGAATTTAGTATATATTCATAGATTTCTTTGTTTTTTATGTTGATTTTTAATACTTTTTCATTATTTTTGTCAAAAAAATGTTTTTCTGATAGCGAAATGCTATCATTTTTTAGTTTTAGTCTTTCAAAATCATCTTTTTTGAGGTAAACACAATAGGGGGTGGTTGTTTTGTCTAATTTGGTGTGGTTTTTATTATCTGCAGAATAAATTAAAATGTCAATATTTTCTTCATTTTCTTGTTTTTCTACTTGAAAAATGAATTTTTCCATATATTTTGGTGTATTTTTTGATTTATAAATGCTTTCTTTTGGTTTTAAATTTTAAAAATAAATAAACATAAATGTTTTTATTTATTCGTGTTTATTCACAAGTTATTTTTGAATTTTAAGCCTTAAATTTACTATAAATTACTAGAAATTTGTTTAATTTCCTATAAATTATTATTTTGTCTCTAAATTTTATTTTTTGTTTATTAATTTCTATTTCGAGCAAATCATATTATTTTATGGTAAAAAATAGCTTTTATTTCGTTTCTTTTTTTATTTTGTCTCTTTATTCTTCTTTATTTCTTATTTACGTTTGTTAATGTTTATGTTTATTCTTTTTCTATGGCATTTGAAAACATTTTTGGAATTTTATGGAGAAAATTAACAATTTTGTGGGTTTTAATTTTTTATTTTGAGATTATGTTTTATGGCTTGTTGTGATATTTAAATTTATTTGCTATTTATCAAATATAATTAAATTTAGAAAAACTTTATATATCTTTAATAATTTGAATTTTTATGGTTTTTGAAGGTACTTTAAAGAATAAAATTGCGGCTTTGCAGACTGGAACTCTTACTTGTAACCAAAATGTGCAAGATTTTTTAGCAAAAATTGAGAAAAATAACAAAAAATACAATATTTTCTTAGAAATTAATCAAAACGCACTAAAAATTGCTAAAGAATTAGATAAAAAACGTGAAAAGGAGGCTAAATTAGGCAAGTTTTATGGTTTAACTTTTGCTGTAAAGGCAAATATTTCTGTTGAAGATTTGACTAACTCCTGTGCTTCTAAGACTTTAGAAGACTATAAAGGCTCTTTTGACGCTGATGTGATAGAAATTATTAAGCAAGAAGATGGAATAGTGCTAGGAATTGTGAATTGTGATGAATTTGCAAGTGGTTCAAGTGGTGAAACAAGTGCATTTGGTCCAGTAATTAACCCTATTGCTCAGCAAAGAATCCCCGGGGGGTCTTCTTCTGGTTCTGCAGCAGCTGTAGCAGCAGATTTTTGTGATGTAGCCTTAGGAAGTGATACTGGAGGTAGTATTCGAAACCCTGCATCTCATTGTAGTGTTGTAGGAGTTAAACCTTCTTATGGGCGTGTTTCTAGATATGGATTAATTGATTTATCTATGAGTTTAGATCAAATAGGCCCATTAACAAAAGATGTTTGGGCAAGTGCATATGTGATGTCTGTAATTTCAGGTTTTAGTGCTAATGATTCTGTAACAATTGATGAAAAAGTTGACGATTACACTAAATTTGAAGAAAAAAAATTTAAAATTGGAATTGTAAAAGAATTTGAAACTCTTGTTAAAGATAAACGAATTTTTGAGATATTCAATAAAAAAATCGAATTGTTAAAAGAGCAAGGCCACGAAATAAAAGAATTAAGCTTAAAACATATAAATTTAGCTATTCAAACTTATTATCCTATAGTTTATATTGAGTTCTTTTCTGGAACTCGAAAATTTGATGGACTAAAATATGGAAAAAAAATTGAAGAAGTAGCAGGAGATGAAGTTTTAAGACGTATTTTAGGTGGAAAAGAAATTTCTCGTTCTGAACATGACGGTGCATATTATAAAAAAGCCTTAAAAGTAAAAGAATTAATTTCTGAAGAGCTAGATTCAGCTTTCAAAAAAGTTGACTTTATTTTATCTCCAGTAACTCCGGTTCTTCCACACAAATTTGGAACAAAATTAACTCCAGAAGAAATGTATGCATACGATGCTTTCACAATTCCTGCAAATCTTGCGGGCATTTGTGCAGGAGTTGTTCCCGCAGGTTTTATTAAAGAAGAAGATGGACAAATTCCCGTAGGAATACAATTAATGGCAAATAAATTCAATGAAAAAATCATGTTTTCTGGATTAAATTTGCTTGAAAAATCAAAATAAGTTTCAAATTTTCTCAAATTCTCGAAATCCGGATAAAATTTTTTCGAAATCTTTTTTTATAACTTTATTTTTGGAAAACTTATGCGTGTGTGTTTACTAGTATTTTTGCTTTTAATTCCAGTTTGTTTTGCAGAAATTTATATTAGCGAAGTCCAGCCTCAAGACAATGAATTTATTGAAATATATTCAGACGAAGAGTTGAATTTAAGTGGAAATATATTATATGATTTAAATGGCAAATCAAAGGAATTAGAACTAATAAAAGAATTTGAATCGGATTTGTACTTAATAATAAATAAAAGAGAAAATATTGAAGAAATAAATGCAACAATATATATTTCGGATGGCGGAAATGGATTAACTTCATATGGTTTAAATAAAAAAGGAGAAGAAATCTGGATACAAGTAAAAAATAATAAAAATCTCTCCTTTAGTTATTCTAATTCAAATCTTAAAACTGGAGAATCTTACCAATACAACCCAAAAACAAAAGAATATATAATTGCTCAACAAACTCCAGGAACACTATACGAAGAACCAAAAAAAGAGCCAGAAACTCCTGAAAGTTCTGAAAACACAAAAAGCGAAACACAACCAACTTGTAACACTCCATTCCAAATAATTCCAGAAGAGACAATATTTGAAAACAAATTAGAATACAACTTTGAAACGCAAGAAAAAGATTTCATAATAGAATACTGGATAGAAGATTATAATGGAAATGTTGCAAAATCAAAATATGAAACGGAAAGAAAAACTCAGAAGAGTTTCACTCCTTCAAAGAGTTATGGTGTTGAAATATTCAAAATCAAAGCAATTTTACACTCAAACGGCTGCCAAATAGAAAACCAAACTCTTGTTACATACTATCCTAAAGAAAAAACCAACAAAAAAACAATTTCTGAAATAAAAATAACAAATAAAGATGAACTTTTAGCTAAAGAAACGAACCGAATCGAATATGAAATTTACCGAGGAGACACAAACAAAAGAGTCACACACCTAAAAATTAATGGGGGAACAGTTTCAAAACTTGAAATAGACAAATTCTCGACTTTAAAAGGAACTTACGAAATTGAAAATCTAGATCAAGATATTAAAATTCTAATTGAGGGGCTTGACGAAGAAGATGGCTTAAAACTTGATTGGAAAACTCTCGAATCAGCATTTGAATCTCAAGAAACTACCCAAAATAAAAAACCTTTCATGAACATAACAAACATAAATTTAACAAAATCAAATCTTTCATTTGAAATTATGGGAAAAAATTTTTCATCTCAATGTTACATTTATCTCAAAAGAACTCTAGTTTCCGAGAAATTAGAAATTACAAATTCAGGGATTTATTCTCTTAAAATAAACAACACAAAAATTTCAGAAAAATCAGAAAATGCTAGCAATACTCTAAAATTAACGTGCAAATACAAAAAATCAAATCACGTCTCAGATTATTACGAATCTCGAGAGTTTGAGCACAAGACATTTTCAGATTCAAGTAATTTTATTTCAACTCAAAGAAATACTTCAAATAATGAAATATTAAGTACGTCTCTCAAAATCAATTCACCACAACTGCAAGAATTTTCCTCACAAATAAATCAAAGCCTATTAACTGAAAACTTAGAAACAAATAACTCGGGGAGTGAAACAATTTATGTCTCAAAAAACCAAAAACTCTCTCTTAACTCTTTTTTCTTTATATTTGTGGGCTCAATGATCCTTTGTGGTGTTCTTATTATGAAAAGGTAAACATTGGCAATATTTATAAAGTGACTTTTATTTCTTTTATCTTATGTTAAAACAAAAAAGATCAAAAGTTTCCAGAATGAGAGGTTCTAATTCTCATGGTTGGGGTCACAAAAAGAAACATAGGGGTTCAGGACACAGAGGTGGAGTTGGACTTGCAGGTACTGGAAGAGGTGCAGATGCAAAAAAACCAACAATTCTTACTACATTTGGTAGTAGTTATTTTGGAAAAAAAGGTTTCAAATCAATTAGTAAAGAATCTTTAAACTTAATTTCATTAAAATACATTGAAGATCATTTCGAAAAATTAGTTGAAGAAGGAAAAATCATTAAAGAAAAATCCGATTTCGTAATGGATACAAATGCTTTAGGTTACGATAAAGTTTTAGGAACTGGAAAGTTAACTAAAAAGCTAAAAGTTGTATGCAGAGAAATTAGTGAATCTGCAAAAGAAAAAATTGAAGCAGTTGGTGGAAAAGTTGAACTTGTTTTTGATGAAAGTTTTGAGTCAAGCGAAAAAGCAGAAGCTTAAATTTTTAATTCTTATTATATTATTTCAATAAATTAAGACAAAACTTTTTAAACGTATTATATTTTCAAATAATTATGTCGGCGTACAAAAATTTTTTGCAGTTGGTTCCGGAAGTCTCAGATCCAGAGTCAAAGCAGACTTTGAAAAAAAGATTGCTCTGGACTTTTGGAATTTTGCTATTATATTTATTTTTGGCAGCGGTTCCTTTATTTGGAATTAGTGCTGAGCAGGCAACTTATTTTCAGACACTTGAGTTGCTTTTGGGTGCAAAGATTGGAAAATTGTTGACTTTGGGTATTGGTCCTATTGTAACTGCTTCTATTGTTTTGCAATTATTAAAAGGTGCGGGTATTTTAAATTTCGATTTGACATCCGAAGATGGAAAATTCGTGTATTCGGGAACACACAAACTAATGACTTTTGCATTTATTATCCTTGAAGCGATTGTTTATGTGGCTTTTGGAGCAGTAAGTCCTGCAAACCCTTCGTTATTTTGGATAGTTTCTTTGCAACTCGCATTGGGGGGGTTTCTTGTATTTTATATGGACGAGGTGATTAAAAAATGGGGAATTGGTAGTGGAGTTTCCTTATTTATTGCCGCAGGAATTGGTCAAGCAATATTCATTAGATTATTAAGTCCTTTTACTCAAACTGGAGAATTTGGTTGGCTTTTTGGAGGTAGTGAAGTTGCAGTTGGAGCAATCTGGGCAGGACTTTATTACTTGTCACATCAAGACCCCATGTCTTTTTTAACTGCAGTTCTTGGGCCGATTCTAATCACAGTTGGTTTGTTTTTCCTAATTGTATTCTTTCAGTCTGTAAATGTGGAGATCCCATTATCTTTTGGAAGAGTTAGAGGACAAGTAATTAGATGGCCGCTTAATTTCTTTTACGCAGGAGTTATTCCAGTAATTTTAATTTCAGCTTTAGGAGCAAATCTACAATTATGGGCTAGACTTTTGCAATCTGTTGCAGGAGAGACTGGGTTCTTGGCCTTTATCTCTCAGAATATTTTAGGTCAATTCCAAGGTCAAGTTCCAGTCTCTGGACTAGTAAATTGGATTTATCCTGTAAGTATTTGGTCTAATCTTGGAAACTTTTTCAGTTTGAGTGTTTGGCCACATATTATTACTTATACTCTTTATTTGGTGATTGGTTCAACTCTGTTCTCATATTTCTGGGTTCAGACATCAGGACAAGACCCAAAATCTCAAGCAAATCATATTTTGAAATCAGGGCTTCAGATTCCAGGATTTAGAGCAGACGGAAGAATTATCGAGAGGCTTTTATCAAGATACATTGGCCCTTTAACAATTCTTGGAGGAATTGGTATCGGTCTTTTAGCAGCAACTGCTGACGTTTTATCTGCACTAACCTCGGGAACATCAATCTTGCTTTTAATTATGATTATTTATCAGTTTTACCAACAACTTGCAAGAGAGAGCATGGAAGACTTTAGTCTTTTACGAAAATTAATGCGAAAATAATCCTTCTTTTTTCTATTCTTTAAATCAAATTAAAAATAATAGGTACAAGCAAACTTGCCATTAAATGAACTCTTCTAACTCCTAAACTTATACACAAAATACCTAAAGAACTTGCAGCAAACAAAGCAATAACTGAAATAAACCCTCCCAAAAACCCCACAAAAAGAATAAGAAAAACAATCAAGACAACAGTAATCTTTTTAATCGGAACTCTTTGCGCAAAATCCAAAACAATCTTTCCAAATCTTAAGGTTAAAAAATAAGCTGCAAAAGAAAGCATTAAAACCACAATTAAAATATAAACCATTTGATTTACACTAATTTCGGGAATTAGCTGAGAAATTGCAAATATGCTCCCGTTTCTAGCTTTAGAAATTGTCTGAAAAGTAATAATTGAAACAATAAAATTAATCGTATTAATAGCACTCAAAACCACAATAAAATTCTGGGAGCTCAAATCCTTAAAAAACAAAGCAGAAATAGTTCCAGCCTGTGCATTTCCAATTCCAGGAGTTACACTACATAAACTTGCACTAACTCCTCCAACACCAACAGACTTATAAAAATTTTTATCTTTTATAACTTCAGAATTCTTTTTCTGTGGTGGAAATTTTGTACTTTTATCATTCAAACTTATCAGCAAACTTGAAACACCAAAAAGTCCCGTAAATAGAACTAAAAGCGGGTCAGAAATAAAATTTGAATTCAAAACTAAACTCCCAAGTCCTGCAGAAAATAAAACAATAATAAATGCCCAGAACCTATTATTGTTTGATTTCTCAAACAATATCAATAATATTATAGTTAGAATTAGAATATAAGGAATAAACTCTTTAACTAAATTATAAAAAACTTCAATTCCAAAAAATGCAATTGGCGAAATAATGATTGCAAAAAATGTGCCGTATAAACTACCTAGGGCGCTTAAATGAATTGCAGTAAAACCTCTTCCTTCCAAAATAAGCTTATGTCCGGGTAAAATACTAAGAGCAGTATCTGAATCTGGAACTCCAAAAACAAGAGAAGGAATAAAATCAAGAAATGTATGAACCAAAGACATTGAAACAATAAAAAACACGAGCTGTGTCAAACTAAAATGGTTTAAAAAAAACAAATAATAAGATAAAATAAATCCTGCAATCAAATTAATATGAACTCCTGGAATAAGTCCCGTAACTATTCCTGCACAGACTCCAAACAAAATTGCAATTAAAATTTCAATTAACATTAAAAAAACTCAAACTTTTTTATTTAAAAACAATTCACCGCATTTTTATCCAAAAAACTCTAGTTTTTCGTCTTTTTTTTATTTTTTGTCCCAAAACTTGTCTCATGTCGGCACTCAAATTTATAAACATTTAAGTTTTACAAATTTTAATGTTAAAAACCAACTTTTTTATTGACGAATTTTTAGGGGGTGGACTTATGAGAGATACAATAACTTGTTTTTATGGTCCTCCTGCAAGTGGAAAAACAACCATTTCTCTAATTTATATAGTTGCATGTTTAAAAGAAGGAAAAAAAGTTTTATACGTTGATACAGAAGGCGGTTTTTCAATAGAAAGATTAAAACAATTAGGTGGAGAAGAATTAAACCTTGAAAATTTAATCGTTTTCAAACCAAAAAACTTTGAAGACCAAAAAAAAATAATTGCTTCACTATCTAAAGAAATAAAAAATGGCAAAACAATAGGGCTTGTTGTAATTGACTCTCTTGTGATGCTTTATCGTCTTAAACTTGGTGATGAACCCCAAAGAACAAACACAGACCTTGCACAACAGCTTCAACAACTAACAGAAGTTTCAAGAAACTTTCACATACCAATACTTGTAACAAATCAAATGTATAACGATTTCGAAACTAAAGAATCACGAATGGTTGGAGGCATGTTAATAGAATACTGGTCAAAAACTATTATTGAAATACAAAAAGAACAAGACGTAAGAAAATTGATATTAAAAAAACACAAATTTGAAAAAGAAGGCAAAGAAATAAACTTTGAAATTAAAAATGACGGAATTTTTCCTGTAAAATCAAAAGGTTTTAACTTTTTTAAAAACTAAATTCTTCAATAGTATTTATTCAACACATCATCAACAATATTCTCGGGCATATTTGAATTTAACAAAGATTTTTTTATTGCTTCTTTGGAATACTGCTTTTTATATTTTAAAACATAGCCTTTACATTTTTCTTCAAAAGAAGTAGAAGTGTTACTTTGCTGAGCGCCATTCACATTCATTTTTGCATTTGATTTTTTCTTTTTTATAAAAACTATCCCAACAATAATCAACAAAATTATTCCAGCACCAACGACATAATAAAACATATTATTAGTTTTTGTTGCAACTATTTTTGCAGTTTCTAAATCTTCCAAATCAAAAATATCAATTTTAACTTTATTCTCATTTATATCTCCAACTTCTGCAGAGGTGATTTTTGCAGGCATTGTTAATTCATATTTAAGTTTTGGGTTAAGCATTTTCATTTGTGAGAGGGATTCTTTTTCTATTTTTTCATCTTCATCTTCAGAAAGTGCATTCAAAATATCGAAAACTTCTATCGCATCATATTCGTAAGTTGTTTTTGTGAAGCTTTTTTTAACATTGAAATATTCGCCACCACTTTGCCAGTTTCCAGTTAAAATCAAAATTCCTTCTTCGGCCATATTACAATTAAAACCAGTTTTTTCAGAAAGATTTTCAAATCCTTCACAAGTGGGCACATCTTCATTCTCGGAGGGAGTTGAATTAAATTGTGCTGCCATTTCATTCATTTGTTTAATCATTGCAGAAAAATCATATGTAATTGTAATGTCAGAATTTCCTTCATCTGTCAATTCCTGATTTACTGAAATCGACACACACCCACTAAAAAACAAACTTAAAAATATAAGGAGTATTAAAAAATATCTATTCTTTTTTATCATTTTCTTTTTTAGGTCCTCTAATTTCTCGCAAATCGTCAGTTATTCTCGTCAATTCGGAAATATTATTAACAAGAGTTGGAGTAATTTTCTGGAAAACTTTCTCAAGTGCACGAATTTCGCTACCTACATCAAGAATATCTTTATCATATTCATTTATCTTTGCAAAAATTTTCTTTTCAACCTTTTCAACAGCATCGCGCATATCAATTATGTCCGTTTTAACTTTATTCATCTCTTCTTCCTGTTTTTCTTTCCAGTTTATGATTTTCTCAACACTTTGGATGAATTTCTCCCATTTCTCATCAAGAATTTTTTCAACAGTTTCTTCAATAAGATCATTGATTTTTTCCTCATCTATACTTGCTGAATTTTGTTGTTGTGAAACGTCAAAATTTGGGGCAGGTGCGTTTTGTTGTTGCTGATTATTTTGCTGAGTCTGAGAAAAATTAGCGTGATTTTGCATAAAATCTTCATTATTCTGGCTCTGACTAAAAGGGTTTACAAAGTCATTTTTTGGCATTTCCGGGGCTTTTTGTGTTTCTTCTGGCATTTTTTCGTCTTTTTTTTCTGATGCTGCTTCTTTCACATCAAGAGTTTGCTGTTTTTCATCCTCTTCTTTCTTTTTTCCAAACAACATTATAAAAAATTTGATAGCTTATTATTTATAATTCTGAGTCTTAACTCAATAATAATTATTTTAACGAAAATCTTTACCCCCCTGAAACAACTGACAAGATTTTAATACAATCTCCATTTGTTACAAACTCTTCCTCAAGACAAACACTATCATTTTTAGCAATTAAAACGCTAGAACGCGAAATCTTCAAATCCTCCAAAATCTCACTAATCTTTATCTTATCCTTAACATCATACTCTATTTCCCTATTTTCGGCTTCAATATAAATTTTCATTTTATTTTCTCATCTTATCTCTTCTAATCTGTAACAATTGTGGAACAATAGTATCGAATTCATCAAGCAGAGCAACCGCTTTCAAACCACTCTCAAGATTCTCAATAAACTTCTGATTTGAAAACATTTTATCCATTTCTGAAACTAAATTTTTAAATCCTTCCTTTAAATTCTTATCTTTTTGCAAATAGTTGTTTGTTTCTTGCTCATTTCGAATATAATAGTCCAAATCTCCTTCAAACTCCTCATCTTTTTCGTATTTCTTGTTTTCTAAAAACATAACAAAAAGTGCTTTGATTCTTTCATAACTATACTTTAACTTTTCAAAACTCTCCTTTCCGTAAGTATCTTTAAACTTTTCAAAATTTTTCTCATTTTGAATTAAAATTTCAATCTCCATAAGCTTTTCTTCAAACTCAAGCAATTCTTCATATATCTTTCTTCGTGGAATATTTGCCATAAACATATTATTAATTTGTATTTCCTCCTATATAAAACTTTTCTTCCCACCATCTGTTGCCTTTAATTAGTTGTTATAAAATCTATTAAATTATATATAGAAAAATTAACTATGATAAGAAAGGTTTTAGTATTAGTTTTAATTTTTGGGATGTTTGGACTTGCTTTTGCAAATCCTTCCATATCTCTTGATTCCACTACTTATAATAATGGTCCTCTGGATTTGAGTGGGATGGCAACATCAGGTTCAAAGTTAACTTTAACTGTAAACGATTATTTTGTAAGTTCGCAAACAGTAGTTGCCCCACAAATAGAATATAATCTATCTTCTGGCATAAATGATATTGAAGTTCCGGTTGGAACAAACTTGCTTTTTAGAAATGATGGGGCGCAAGAAGTATCACTAAACCTTTCTGATGATGCACCTAATTTTTTGATTTTTGGAATTTCCTATAAAGACCTTCAACCAGGCGAAACTTTAATGGTTGCATTTCAATCTCCAACGACTCTTGATTATGAAGACGAAGCTACAGGAAACTCTGCAGAAATAAGAGTTATAGAAAAACAGGTTCCTTTTGTTTTTGAGGATGTTGAACAAGATTTTTTAGTTAATGGTCAAAATGATTTTGAGATTTTAGTTGAATACTGGACTACAACATTTTTACAAGATTTTAAAGAAAGTTATGTGATTGACTATACAAAATATCCCGTAACAATAAATTTGCAAAATTATACAAATGTTACAAATAAAAGAGAAGTCTTTGTTCCAGGATATTTTAGTGGAAGTTCAAATGTTGAACTGAGATATTTAGTAAATGCGCAAAGAATTCTTGATGCTGGTGCAGGAGTTTTGATTGACAATGTTAGCGGAGGCAATTTTGGTGCAAAACTTGCTGGACTTACTCAAGGAACAAATCAAATTATCATTTATTCTGTTGATAAAGATAGCGGATTTGTAAATGGTGAAGTAAGATTTGAAGTTGAAGTAGATATTTATCCTCCTGAAATTAAATTTGATTATGTAATTATAAACTCGAGTTCTCTAGGTTATGCATACCCTGCAGTTTCTGGAGAAAAGGGATATTATTCAAATAATGGACAATTAACGATTAAAATTGATGTTGATGCTGTTGAACTGCTTGTAACTGACAGAAAAGAAAATCTAACGCAAGAATATGTTGTTGTAAATGATACCGTAACTATAAAAATTGATTTGGATGATGGAGAAAATCCATATGATTTTGAAGCAATTGATTTAGCAGGAAATAGTGTAAAAGTAGCTCATAATTTTTTTTTTAGTGATGAAGAACCAAAATTGATTCGTGATGAATCTGAGCCAAAAGATTTTTTCAAAGGTGGGGCTACAACACATTTCCCTATTCAAAAAATTGATGGTAAAGTTACTGTGCCTAATTCCAAAGTTACACTTGTTGCTTTAAGTGATAGTGATAGAGAAGTTGTTTCTTGTCAAGAATTTGTTGATAGATTTAATATTGAAAAACAAGAAGCTCTTTTAAATAACGAAAGAAATCAAAATGAAGTATTACGTGAATGGGAATCTTCTTCGCCGACATTTCTAGATATTGTTGATGAGATAAGAAGAGATTTGGGAGATCTTGACTTTTTATCTGCGATAGATCAAGAAGAAATTGAAGTAAATAATGAGGGAGAATTTGAAGCAGTTGTTGTGTTGGTTGAAGATGAAGTTGATGAGGTATTAACTAATCCCGATGTAAAATCTCGAAACGAATTATGTTTTTTTATTGAAGATCCTTTTGGAAATTTAGGTTTGGATACTTTAAGTGTTACTCTTGATTTAGGAAATAGTTGTTGGGATGTGCAAGAGGTAACAGTTACTCCAAACACAATTTATTCTGCTGAAATTACTCAGGCTCAAAATTCTCCTATTGGTAATGATGGTCTTGAAATTTCTGTTTTTGCATCTTTTAGATACGTTTGTGGCGGAGATGTTACAGATTTGCGTGCATTTAGTGTAAGTCCTGATTATAAAAAATATGATTCATCTAGAGTTGGAAGTATTTCAAATGAAAATACAAGAGCTATGATTAGTCCAGAAGATCCAAATGAATTATTAGCTTATTTCCCAGTTGAAATTAAAAGAGTGCCTGAGGGTATTAGCGATAAACCTACACAATATGATAGTTGGGAAGATTTTTGGCAGGAAGCAGAAGAACTTAAACTTGCTTTTGCAGCACACATAACTTATTCTGCAAATGGGAATGATGTTTTAGTAGATACGAGAAACCCTATTTATTTTGAGGGGGTTGTAAATGTTGAAAATCCGTATGATCATAGTAAATGGCTCACACCCGAAAAAGTTGATGATGCGATTGGTTTTTTGAATGATACTATTGAATTTACTGAGGATGCAGTTGATTGGACTCAGAAAGGAGTTTATGCCGGAATGGCGTGGTGTACTCTTGAAAGGTTGAAATTTGCAACTTCACAGCAAACTCCAGAAGATTATCATGAATTATTTTTAGCTTGTGATAGGGTTGCTTGTTTACCTACTCCTCAAAAGTGTGATGGGAATGGTTTTGAGAATTTAGATCCTGGACAAAATGGTGTTTTAGCTCTTGAAAATGGAAGAGTTACTGATTTGGAGAGGGAAACTAATGGTCATATTTATGGTGGAGGAGAAAATGGTGAGAAAGGAAGTCTTGTTGCTCAATTTGATAGTTTAAGTGTTGGAAGTTATTGTGAATATGGAAAAGATTCAAATGGTAATCCTATTCATGGTGTTTTGGTTTCTGGTTCAGTTACTCAATATGAAGAGGAGAGTGTTGGTTTATGGAAACAAACTTCGGAAACTGGAGAGTATAGGTTTAATCAGAAGTGTGTGCCTGCAAACTATGGTGAAGGTCAATTTGACAATGGAAAATTAAATGCCGGGGAGAGACCTTCAAGTATTAATGTCCAAGCCGCAAGTGGTGTTTGTTATACTGAGGGTCCTGACAGGTTTGATGAGACTAAATGTTGGCTTCCAGGAGTTGAGGGGGGTGCAGGTTATGATCCAAGCGATAATATTTTGGAATCTATTAGGTGTGGTTGTATCACTAAAACTTATTCTCATTTAAAGAATTTATTAAAATTACAAAAGGATATCCGTGCATGTCTTGAATCTGTAAAGACGGGAGAGTTAAAAGGTTCTTATTGTGAAAGACTTTTAGCAACTGCAGTTTGTGATATTGCAACAAATGTTGTATTTAAAACTTTGACGACAAGTCCAGATAAGGATTTTGATAAGGGAATTGACAGGTCAAAAGATTTATATAGTGGTGTTGTTGAAGGAATGAGGGATGGAGATAAAGCTTTAAATGATAGATATAAAGGAACGTGGTTTTCTCAAGCAGGATTAGGGACAGAACAACTTGCAAACAAAGTATGTCTTGGAGCAGTTACTGGAGATTGGTCTGCATTCACTGAAGGACTTCTTTCCGAGATTGAAGAAGACCAGATTGAACCTACATTCCTGCCACCATTCCCAGAATCCAGATTTATGGGATATGATCCTTTAACTGGAAGATTATCTATTATGTATAGATTCACACACGGAGTAATCTCTGGTGGGTCTGTTGTTAGAACTAAGGTTTCATTTATTTGTGATAGTTCCAAATCTGGAGCAGAATATTGTCCGCAAGGATATTATGAAAGCAATGGAGATGAAATGAGAAGTTATACTGACTTGAATCCAAGAACTTTGGTTACAGCAAAAGATGGTTCAAATCAAAATACTGTAACTTTAACAGACTCTAATGGAAAATATAGATTTAATGTTTTAGTATTAGAACATGAGTATGAATTAGACGGTAAAAAGAAAACAAGAAAAGACGAATTTGAGATTTTCCACAAATCCGAAGTTCTGCCATTCTTATGTGACTTCGATGCCGGAGTTCTTGGTAGTGGTGCAGGAATTTCTTGTGAAGGAATCTTTAGTAACGATGCCTTAGTTTCAATGTTTAAATTAGCTCCTACAACCCATATAACTCCAGAGAGTTCCAGAACTCCTACGTTGCATGTTGGTAATGATTTATTAGTTGATGTTCACTATGATGTTCGAGGAAGTGATTTTGAAGGAGACCAGGATAAAGCTCTGCTTTATTACGACATCCAATGTAATGGTGCAAGGGCTTTTAGTAGCGTTGAAGTTCCAATTGTAAGGGATGATAGGACTGGTAATGCTTTGGATTCAGAGATTGTAAAAATCGACACTATTCCGGCTTTTGGAACTTCAAGTGATACTAAGTTTTACACTGCTCAAGAGACTTTAAAAAAAGGGAAAATTAAAAATATTTATGTTCAAAGAATTAATGAAGATGGCGTTGAAGAGTTTGTTGCAATTTCAGGAATTAGGGTTGGGCGAGATGAAATTCTTGGGTCTAAGGGTCCATTAAATGTAGGTATTAAAGGAGGTGAAGGAAATGAATAAAAAATTTTTAGTTATATTGATTTTAGGGATTGTATTTATGGGGGGCAGTGTTTTTGCTGAGAAAACTACGTTTTTTTTCTTTGATGGTACACGAGATTCAATTAAGGCCGAGTATGATAAAAATGGTTTTGTATATTCTGACGGATTCAAACATCCGAAACATCGTAAAAGTGATGCGAATAATCCTTGGGGTTTGAGGTATGTTGAGGAGAGAAAACAAGCCGTGATAATTGAAGAGCCACAAGTCTCAGAAACTGGGGAAGAAGAAGTAACTTTTAGATATAAAGTTTTCGATGATTTAGCGATAATTGAAGAAGCTAATCCAGAATTTATTATTAAAAGTGGTAGCAGTTATTGTGTCGTAATAAAAAATTCATATACTTTTGATAAAGGTAAAGAGAAAGGCAAAGAAATTAAAAAAGGAATTTATTGTAATTATTATCCACTTATATTTGGGGAAAATAACGAGTTTTACTATAAGTATAAAGATTCGCTTAAATTTCAAGATTTGAGTTTTCCGTTACGTACTGGAACAGTTTCTGTTGTTTGGGATGGAAATACATACAATATTTATCATGTAAATCAGCGGACTTATAAAGGAGAAAAAAAAATAGATGTGGATCCGACAACAATAAGAACTAATTTTAAAAAAGTTGGGAATTATATCGTATCTGTTTCTGATTTTGTATATAAAAATGAACCAATAAGTAATTACGACATTTATAAGTTAGGAAGTGCGGGTAGTATTGAAAAAACCTATGGTTGTGCCTATAAACCTATAGGGGAAGTAGATTTTGGTGCGACTACTAATTCACATTCTTTTTGTGATGGGCTTTCTGCAGATATAGAACAAACGATTATTTTAGAGAATTTTAAAATTAATGAATTAATTCCTTCAATTCCAAATAAAAATAAAGATAACTACTATATTTATAAAAATCCAAATGGTGTTGAAGAATTGAAACTTTATGATGGGATGACTGTTTACTATTATGATGCAAACAGTAATAAATTTAAGTCGCATCCAACAAGTCATGATGCTGACTATTATGTTAGACTTGAAACTATAGGTGAAGAGAAAATCATCACTGAAAAAACTACTTTGGGAGATATAAAAAAATACCGAATTGGAGAGGATAAAGTTGTAGAATTATTTGAAGTGAATGGTAACCCTTACTCTGGAAATTCAGAGGGTTCATCTGATTCGGAGAGTCAACAAAAAACAAGAACTGAGACTATTGATCCGAATAAGTCCTTTAATGAGATTTTATCTAAATATGATGCTTTAACAATTAGTAAGCCAAGTTCTAGCAAACTTGATTATTCAAAAGTTGATGGACAATGGAAATTTGGAGTATTTGATAAAACACAAAAAGAGATGGTTAATATTTTAAAAGAGGCAAAAGATAATGATTGGTTAATTGAGGGGCATATTTTACCAGAACCTACTACTCCAAGGCCTAGATTTAATGAGGGGTTAAAAAATAAAGTTATTGAAAAAATCAACGATAAACTAAAAGATGGCCCACATCCAGTATTCTTAACATATAATACTTTATATGAGAATGCTAGAGTTTATGTTGAATATGAGGATGGAACTTCCCAAGTATTTACTAGTCCTCAACTTCAGCAGGGCTCAGATATAACGGAGACTTTGGAAAATCTACAAGCGGGACAATGCAGTCTTAAGATGAGATTAACAGCTCCAAACGTGGATTTAAATCCTGATAACTTTGAAAGTTATGGTGGTGCTAATGATAATCTGTCTGTAAATCTCCCGAGCGATGAAATTTTAGAGAAGAAATTCTATGTTGCTGAGGTTCGTGGAGAAGATGGTGAGGAAATGGACTATGAAATTGTAACACCTAAGACTTCTCACATTTATTGTGTTGAAGAAGATCAAAATAAAGTTCAGATTCCAATAGTTATTGTTCCTAGATTAAATGTTGAGAAATTTTATCCTGACGGACACTATTCCAAACCAGAAATAATTAATGAATTTAGTTTCTCATATAGTTTGGAGAATAGAAATAATGACTTTTTCACAAGTGATTTCAAAATTTTAGATTATGGTCCTACAACCTCTCCCGAGGTTAGTACATATTACGCATACTTAGAAATCTCCAATTATGCTTTGCCAGAAGGTAGAGATAAAGAAGAAATAACATTAAATGCATTCTATGAAGACCAACAAGAACAAGTTAAGTTTCATATTGCAAGATGTGATGCAGAAACAGCATTTACTCAGAAATGGAAGAACTTTTTAAATGAAATTAGAAATGATGGATCTACTTCAAGAGAGAGCACAGTTCAGACTCCAATTCCCTCTGGAGGGAACAATGATGAGTTATCTGATGATTAGAGGATTATATCTCTTTATCAAATTTTAGAAAAGAATATTGAGGTTTTAGTTTGATTTATTCCTTACGTGCAACAGAAATTGGACCATAATTCCATTGAGTAGTTGTTACCATAAAATCATTTCCATTTTCATCTTCTGTGTGTAATTCTGTCGCACTTGGGTTTTTTCCTGCAACTTTTGTTGTTAGTGCAACAATTGCTCTACTATTACTTGTTTCTGGTTTATAAGTTAAGGCAAGTCTTTGTAATATTCTTAAACTGGCTTCATTTGATTTCCAGCCTGAATCTACCAATATCTCGTATATTAGCCCAAATTTATCATCTACTTGTGCATTAACAAATGTTTCTAAAGCCTTGTCTCTTCTTTCAACTTCTGACTTTAAACTCTCGGGCATAGTTGCAGGATTTCTCCAATATTTTTTATATGCTTTGATGTCTTCTAAACTATAATTTAGGGACGCTAAAAATGCACAGAAATAATTTTCTCTTTGAATATTTTTCAATGATCTAGGGGTTCCATCCCAACGAAGACTTTTCCCATAATTAGTAGGATTCATTTCTCTTGCAGTTTCTAATATTTTTGGATTTTCTTCGAATATCCCCCCTTCTATTGCCTCAGATAATTCTCTATTATATCCTTCGGCACCAAGGCTTATCCTATCTACCCAATAACCAATTTCATCCATTGAAAAACTTTCTCTTACGTATGCCTGTTCTTGGGGTGCCAATTGAACTGCTGCATCTGCTTTATTTACTCCTCCTGCAAGACCTAAAGTTCCAACAGCTAATGCAGTTAAACCAATTTTTTTCGTTGTATCCCAAATTCCCATATTCAATACATCATCAAGAGTTTTTTTAAAACTTGTCATTTTTTAAGTTATACATAACTATTCTTTACTCTATAAAGTAATTCTATATTTATAAAGCTAACTCAAATTGTGGGATAAAAAACAAGAAATTTGGATAAAACCTTTACTTTTTTAATAATTCAAACAATTCGTGTGTAGCAATAACCTTTTACAAAATCTTGTTTTTTCAACGCCTTATCATTTGTCCAAAGATATGCTCTTAATTTCATTGCCAAAGCCAAATAAGGAATATCAAAAAAATCAGGAGAAGAATATAATGGAGTAAACAAATACTCACAATAATCTTCATATGGGACGATTATTATTTGTTTCTTAATAATACTGAAAAGAATCTCCAATTCCTCTTTAGAAATTTTTGTTTTTTTTTGAGATTATTTCTTTTTTTGCATTTAATTTCTCAAAAACATAATCACAAGAATATCGCCTTAATGAATCGTTAAAAAATAATTCTATTGGTTTTCCCGGTTTAATCAAAACGGAAATAATAACATTAACATCAACTACAACATCCATTTTATTTTCTTAACTTATGTTTTTTTTCTATTCCTTCTTTAATCTCTTTAGTTAGTTCTTGTGCATCTTTTGAAGACAATTTGCTTTTATTAACAATTGATTTTAAAAGATTTATTTCCTTCAACTTTTCTTCAAATGCTTCTCTAGCGACTGCTGACCAGTTAATTGTTTTAATTGTAGAGATTTGATTTCTCAAATTATCGGGAATTGAAACTGAAATTGATGCCATTTTTATTATAAATAATACTTATAGTATTTTTAGATATGTAAATCTATCGGATTGGTCTGCATTCACTGAAGGCTTATTACAAGATATTGAAGAAGATCAGATTGAACCTACATTCCTGCCACCATTCCCAGAGTCTAGGTTTATGGGATATGATCCTTTAACTGGCCGTTTATCCATCATGTATAGATTCACACACGGAGTAATCTCTGGGGGGTCTGTTGTTAGAACTAAGGTTTCATTTATTTGTGATAGTTCCAAATCTGGAGCAGAATATTGTCCGCAAGGATATTATGAAAGCAATGGAGATGAAATGAGAAGTTATACTGACTTGAATCCAAGAACTTTGGTTACAGCAAAAGATGGTTCAAATCAAAATACTGTAACTTTAACAGACTCTAATGGAAAATATAGATTTAATGTTTTAGTATTAGAACATGAGTATGAATTAGACGGTAAAAAGAAAACAAGAAAAGACGAATTTGAGATTTTCCACAAATCCGAAGTTCTGCCATTCTTATGTGACTTCGATGCCGGAGTTCTTGGTAGTGGTGCAGGAATTTCTTGTGAAGGAATCTTTAGTAACGATGCCTTAGTTTCAATGTTTAAATTAGCTCCTACAACCCATATAACTCCAGAGAGTTCCAGAACTCCTACGTTGCATGTTGGTAATGATTTATTAGTTGATGTTCACTATGATGTTCGAGGAAGTGATTTTGAAGGAGACCAGGATAAAGCTCTGCTTTATTACGACATCCAATGTAATGGTGCAAGGGCTTTTAGTAGCGTTGAAGTTCCAATTGTAAGGGATGATAGGACTGGTAATGCTTTGGATTCAGAGGTTGTAAAAATCGACACTATTCCGGCTTTTGGACAAAAAGAAAATGTTGAATACTATCAAACAGAACTTACTGGAATAGCTGAGGGTTCCGAAGTTCAAGACATTTACATAATTGTGACAGATGAGGAAGGCAAAGAAGAATTTGTCTCTTTAACAAATTTCCTTGTAAATGGTAAAGAGATATTAGATCCAACCATTGAAACTAATCCTGGCATGGGTGTATTAAACGTGGAGGCTAAAGAAAATGAATAAAAAAATATTAATTATGTTGTTTGTATTTATGGGACTTTTTATAGGAGTTAATGCTTATGTTGATGGTGTTGAATACATTGAATTAAAAGAAGAGGAAGTTTCAATAAATCTTGCTTATTTTGGAGATGTCTATACTATATTTTATTCCAATTCAGAGGCAGACCCAATATTTTTTGATAATGATTATAATGAATTAAATATAAATGAGATTCCTCAAGGTTTAAAGGAATTGGTAGATATACATCCTTATCAAACTGAGAACGAATTAAAAGGAAAATCTTCTTGGTCAAAAGTGCCCCGAGATATCCGAAATAGTGAGGGATATTATGAAAATAAGTATTATCAAGATAGAGATGTCCGATATCGGTTTGTAACTAAGGCCGATCAAAGTGGAAATTTGGGTAGTATTACATACCAACTGAGTGATGGATCTACGCGAAGAGGATATATTGACTGGGACAAAAAAACTTCTCTTAGTTGGGAAGCATATATGATTATTGAAAAATATATTGAAAGTGATAAAGGAATTAGTGTTATTATTCCTGATGGATGTAAGGGGTATGAGGGGGGAGGAATTGAAGGATATGTGTGTTCTGAGAATAAACTATATTATTGGGAAGAGAGGGAATTAAAGAATAGGCCAGTTAGTTCCTCTGTCAAGACTGTTGATTCAACATTAAAACAAAAATTTCTAAAAAAACTGAATGCAGAATTAAAAGAAGGAAGTGCAAATTTTGTTGCGCAATATAATACTTTATATCCCAATGCAAAATTATATATGTCTGTAAAACAGTCTAATGGTGAAGTAATACAAGTTCCATTTAAGGATCCAGTAAGGCAACAAGGTTCTCTTATAACTGACAAATTAGAAAACTTACAAGAAGGTCAATGCACATTAGGTATGAGATTAACTGCTCCTAATATTGTACTAAATCCTGATAACTTTGAAAGTTATGGTGGTGCTAATGATAACTTATCTGTAAATATGCCAAGTGATGAAATTTTAGAGAGGAAATTCTATGTCAAAGATGTTCGAGCGACCGATAGAAAAGTTATGGACTATGAAATTGTAACACCTAAGACTTCTCACATTTATTGTGTTGAAGAAGATCAAAATAAAGTTCAGATTCCTATTGTAATAGTTCCTAGAAATAACTATGCTAGGTTTACTCCTGACTTTTACGCTCAGCCCTCAATTATAAATGAATTTAGTTTCTCATATAGTTTAGAGAATAGAAATAATGACTTTTTCACAAGTGATTTCAAAGATTTGAGGTACATGCCTTTCAGAAATTATGATAGTAAAGATAGAAAAGTTGAGGCGTATGCCTCATATTTAGAGATTTCAAATTATGCACTTCCCGAAGGTAGAGATAAGGAGAAAATTTTTTTAAATGTATTTTATGAAGAACAGCAAGAGCAAGTTAATTTTTATGTTGGAAAATGTGATGCTGAGACAGCTTTTACTCAGAAATGGGAGGAATTAATTAGCGTGATTAGTAATGATGGTTTTACTTTAAGAGACAACTCAGTTCAGACTCCAATTCCCTCTGGGGAGGATTCTATAACGTCTCAAGAAGAAATAACGGGCAGTGGTCCTCCGGGAGCATCATAAATTTTGAAAAGTAATTTTTAGTCATTCCTTGCCAATTCGGTAGGTTTTTGTGAGATGATTCCGTCTATATTATATTTGATACCTCCGTCTACTGCAAGATATCTTTCCTGATATAACTTGCTTCTTTCCATAATATGTTTTAAAACTGCTCTTCCAATACCTTTTTGAGTTCTATCGCTGAAATTCTCTATCAAATTTGACAATAGATAGGCTTGATCTACATCAACTCTATATCCTGAGTCTACCAACGCAGTTGTTAATCTTGCAATTTCTGTTGTTTTATCTCTCTCTACAGAATACTGGTCAACTATCCATTTTGCAATATCATCTCGTGGTATCTCCGGAACATCTATCCCATATCCACTTAATCTCTGAAATTTCTGTTCTAAAGTTGTCTCTTGATCAGAATATTTCCCACCGGGTCTAAAATCAATTACTGGACATAATGTTCTGACGAATTTTTCTTCTTTTTTAGATAATGTGCCATTTCTAACTGCTTGTCCGTATTCTACTTGATATTGTGCGGGGGCTTCTGCTAATTTGAGCCAATCTCTTTGATCACCATAACTCACTCCTTCCGCCATAACATTATGCACATCTCCTGCTCTTTTAGTTCCAGGTGTAGCACTTTGACCATATAAATCATTACCAGCACCAGCAAGACCTAAAGCCATAAGTCCTCCCACTGCTAATCTTTTAAAAATTCCCGGTTTCTTTGTCTCTTTCATAACAATTCCTTCAAGTCCACCATTTAAATTATTTGTCATTTTTTAAGTTATACATAACTATTCTTTACTCTATAAAGTAATTCTATATTTATAAAGCTAACTCAAATTGTGGGATAAAAAACAAGAAATTCGGATAAATGCCTAAGAAGTTACTTTTATAAATAAACAACTCTAAATATAATTATGATAAACATAGATAAGCTTCTAAAAGAACTAATTTGTGAACTAGAAACTCAGCACAAAGATAACTTCACCGGATTAGTTTTATTTGGATCTTACGCAAAAGGCACCCAAACAGAAAAAAGTGATGTCGATATTATTTTAACCTTTAAAAAATTGCCCAAAGATCAATATTTAAAATCTCAATTAGTGATTGACACAATAATACATTTTGAATCAAAATATTTCATAGAAATCAATCCTCTTGTTGTATCTAAACTCTCTGAAGTGCCATTAACTATAGAGATTGCAGATTATGCAAAAGTTATCTATGATAAAACAAAAACTTTAAAATTATTTTTCAAATCGATATTAAGAAAATTCAAACAAGGGACTTATAAAAAATACTATTTACCTAATAACAAACATTTATTACAAATAAATTAAAAATGGACAAAGAAAAAATAGTAAAAGATTATTTAAGTAGAGCAAAACTTAGATTTTTATATTGTGATTTGGCTTTAAAAAAAGAAGATTTTTCATACGTTTTTAGAGAATGTCAGGCAATTGCAGAATTATGCTCTAAGGCCTTATTATATAATTATGGATTTCATGTGCCCGAAGAACATGATTTAAAATATTATTTGGATGAATGTAAAGATTTATTTTCTGAAGAATTTAAAAAAGATTTTAATTCATTTTTTAAATTATTAAAATCCTTAAGAATTGAAAGAGAACGTTCATTTTATGGTGATCCTGAAAATGAGATTTACCCTAGTGAACTATATACAAAAGATTCCACAATTGATGTATTAAATAAAACTAAAGATTTTTTCAAACATATTGTTAGAGAAACAAATTTTAAAGAATAATTTGCCCAACATTAAAACAAAAATTTCTAAAAAAACTGAATGCAGAATTAAAAGAAGGAAGTGCAAATTTTGTTGCGCAATATAATACTTTATATCCCAATGCAAAATTATATATGTCTGTAAAACAGTCTAATGGTGAAGTAATACAAGTTCCATTTAAGGATCCAGTAAGGCAACAAGGTTCTCTTATAACTGATAAGCTAGAAAACTTACAAGAAGGACAATGCACATTAAGCATGGAGATAACTTATAAAGCTAACTCAAATTGTGGGATAAAAAACAAGAAATTTGGACAAACTAGACATTAATTTCTTTGCAATTTAACCATAACTCAAATAAGTTTATAAATATGCGAACACATAATTAATTATGAAAAAATATACAATTATTGTTGAAAAAGATGACGAAGGGAATTATGTTGGCTATGTCCCAGAATTACAAGGTTGTTATACTGAAGGTTCTACACTTGACGAACTATTAAAAAACATGAAAGAAGTAATCTCTGTCTGGGTTGAAATTGACAAAGATTTGTCCCCATTAGAATTTGTGGGAGTTCAAACAATTGAAGTATAAAATGAAAATTTTAATTTCAGGTAAAGAATTAATCTCTATTTTAAAAAAACAAGGATTTATTATAATAAGACAAGTTGGTTCACATGCCTTCCTTCAAAAAGAAAAGATTAGAACAACTATACCAATTCATAATAACAAGGATATAGGTAAAGGTTTATTAAGTAAAATTCTTAAAGATGTTGGACTAACAAAAGAAGAATTACAGAGACTAAGGGGGGAAAAATAAAATATTTTTGTCTGATATAAAATTAAAATTAGGATTGTATCTAAATTAAGTTCCATTTAAGGATCCAGTAAGGCAACAAGGATCTTTTATAACTGATAAGCTAGAAAACTTACAAGAAGGACAATGCACATTAAGCATGGAGATAACTTATAAAGCTAACTCAAATTATGGGATAAAAAACAAGAAATTTGGATAAACTACTTTAAAAAATGCTTTTCCAAATCTTTCAAATCAAAACATTTAATTCCCTTAGGCTTATTCTTAAAACTCTTAGCAAATAAAACATATTCTTCTTCTCTACTCTCAAAATTCCACAAAACCTTTTTTCCCTTCTCCCTCAAATCTTTTAATAAACTTTCTCCATCAATATTATCTTTCCATTTAACTTCTCCAAACAAAATTTTCCTCTCTTTCTCATTTACTGCACAAACATCTATCTCAAAAGAATTACTGCCCTTCAATCCTTTAAATTTTCCCCATTCTCTACCAACCCTAGAATAAGAACTAAATTCCTTTCTCTGCAAAACAAATTCTCTAACAATATCCTCAAAACTAAAAGAAACAAATTTATTGAAATCAATCTTAATTTTCTCCATAACCATTTTAATATTTCCAGATTGTATTAAAGAACTATTTTTATGTACATATCTAAAATAAAAATTCATCATGTTATTCTTTAATTTGTAAATTCCCTTTTTACTTTTTTTAGCATCTAATTCGGAATTTGGGACCTCTCTATCTATGAAATCATAGAAATTAACTAACTCATTAATAAAAAAAGAAATAGAATTAACTTGTAAACCCACATAATTTGCAATATTAGATAGATTATTATTTCCTAAAGAAATTGCATCCATAATTCCATAATAATTAGTTTTACCATTACCAAAATTTAATTTTAAAGTATTATAAATTTCTTTTTCTAAAATTCCATTTTCACTAAAAATGAATTTTTCTATAATACTTAAAGTATTTAACTCTTTAATATCATAATCTTCTAGAAGGACATAATATTTAGGATATCCACCAAAAACACTATAAAATTCAACATATTCTTCAAATTTTTTAAAGCCTAAATTTTTAAGCATTACACAAGAATTTTTAAAATTTAAAGCTTTCAAATGATAACTATTTTTGATTCTTCCATAAAGGGGAGCTTTTTGATTTTCAAATACTTCTTTAATTAAACCTATAATTGACCCTAAAAAAATAAATAATAATTTATTATTTTCATAGATATCAAAATTTTTTTGAAAAATTGAAAAAACTGACCTATCAACACTTAAAAAATTTTGAAATTCATCAAACACTATCAAATAGTCTTCACACTTAACAAACAAAAATTCAACAAATTCGTTCCAAGTATTTATCTTTTCAAAGTTTCCTAACAAATTTTGATTTTTTAAAATCTCTACATATTCTTCTAATAGCAATTGACTATTCTTAGAATCATCAACGAAAAAAAATAATTTCTTTGGTTTATCTTTCATAAATTCTCTTACAAGTTTTGTTTTTCCAATTCTTCTTTGACCATAAAGAACAGTAGAAAAACATTTTTTCTTACTTAACCCATATAATTTTTCAAAATCATTTAATTCTTTTATTCTATTTACAAATTTCATATTATTTTATGTCATAATTAGTTTATAAATTTTTCTTTTTATTGTAAAATACAATTATTTAAGATTACAATCATTTTTTACTATTATTCCCAGAATCTCGGTTTATGGGATAAAAAACAAGAAATTCCATACAAACCAATTTCTACAAAATCTTTTTAAATCAAACTGCGTTTTATATTATTAACCCAATTCTTAAGAGAGGGTCGCCCAGTCAGGTCAAAGGCGCTGGATTTAGGCTCCAGTCCGTAAGGTTCGAGAGTTCGAATCTCTCCCCTCTCACTTAAAAATTCGAACTCGAGAAGAGATTTCGAAGTGCTAACGAACGAAGTGAAGTGCATACGGAAAAATCAAAGATTTTTTGTCGCGATTAAAAATCGCATGCTAGCAATCTATGATTGCTCGCACTCTCCCCTCTCACTTAAAAAATTCGAACAAAAAATACTAATACTTTCGAGGAAAAAACACTTTTAACTCCT
>CAZLRR010000001.1:0-44369 GCA_964562045.1 uncultured Methanosarcinales archaeon | reverse complement strand
AAAAATTCGAACAAAAAATACTAATACTTTCGAGGAAAAAACACTTTTAACTCCTTATGTATAATAAATAATAACTATATAAACATTTCTTTTAGAACACTTATGAGTAACGCAAAATCGGAAAAACAAGAAGACATAAACTTAACAGATTCCGAAAAAGAAATCCTACACAAAACGTTTGAACACGTAAAAAACCTAAATTCTCAAGTAGAAAAAGCCTCGAAAGTAAAAGATATTCTCTCGCAAAACCTAGATCAACTATCAAAAAGAATAGACTCTCACGAAAAAGAACTAAACTCTCCAAAAAAACTCGCACTAACAATAAAATCCGAAATTCTAAAAGAAATAGTTCCAATGCTACAAAAATTAGATATAAAACCTCTAAAAGTTGATGTATTCAAAGAATTCAACGAAATTTTAGAAATAGAAGTTGCAAAAATCAAATCCGAAATCACCTCAAAAAACACCAAAACAAAAAAAGAACTCCAAAAACATCTCTCAGAACTAGAACTTAGAATTATTGACTCACTAAAATCTAACTCCAACATCAAATCCGAACTCAGAGGAATAAAAGAACACAGCCTAAGAGATTTCGAAGAAATGATTCAGCAAAAAGTAAACAATGCAATAGAAAACATCTCAAAAAAAATAGACGTTCAAAGCTCAAAAGAAACAACAAACTCCAAAACTCTAATCTTAAGACTTGAAAAACTCGAAAAAACAATTCAAAATCTAAATGAAAAAGAAACAAAAGACACAAACACCCAAGCAGAAGAAATAGCTGCATTTGACTCAAAAATTCTAAAACTCCAAAAAGAATTTGAAGCCACAAAATCTTTAATTGAAAGATACGAAAACGACTTATACACAAAAAAAGAAGAAGAAATCAAACAACTAGAAACTGAACTAGGAAAATTCATAAATCCAATAAAATCCGAATTCGAAAACCTAAAACTAGAATTTGAAAACGGAAAAACAAAACTAAATCAAGACATAAAAAACCTCTTTGAAAACTTTGCAACATACGAAAGACAACTCGAAGAAATCCAAAACAAAGACTCTCAAGATTTAGAACAAAACTTCTCAAAAAAATTCGAAACACGATTTGAAGAAATCGAAAAGTTCTTGGCAGACCAAATTTCTCAAAACTCAAACTTAGTACAAAAAGATGTAAAAGACTTCGAAAAACACAAAGAAAAAGTTTTATCCGAAATCCAAACCCTAAAATCTGAAATAAAAGACATTCAAAAATCTTCAAAAAACGAATTTATAGACAAACTTGACAAAGTTGATGAAGTACTTGCAAACCTCAAAAAAGAAAAAGACGAAATCGAATTAAGACTAACAAAAAACATAGCAACAAAACTCTCAAGCTTTGACCAAAAAATAGAAGAAAACAAACAAGAAATTGAACTAGCAATAAAAAACATCGGAAAAGAAAAAGAAGCTGAGCACAACTACCTAATTGACCAATACGAAGTTCTATCAAAAAAATTAACAAACCTCGAAACTGGTTACTCAAAAAAAACAAAACAAGAAGCCAAAAACTTCAAAGAAAAAATATCAACCGAATACAAAAACGCAATTTCAAACTTCAAAGACGAAATGCAAAAAATTGAAAAAAAAGCAAAATCACTTCAAGAACAATTCACAAAAGAACTTCAAGAAAACAAATCTGAAACAATAGAAGATTTCAAAGAAAAACAAGAAACTTTAGACAAAAAAATCAAAGGACTCTCAGGAAAAATTGAGTCTGCTCTTGAAAATCTCGAAATTCAAAAACAAAAAGAGAGAGACTTCATAGTTTTAAAAACAAACGAAGTAATCGACTCGTTTAACATACTAGAAGAAAACACTAAAATCTCCGTTGCACAAATCACAAGAAAAAACTTCGAGGAATTCACAAACAGATTCGAAGAATTCAGATCCGAAGCAAAAGGACAAATCTCAAAAGACTTAATCAGTTTCAACGACGAAATGATACGACTAAAAACCGAAAACAAAGAAGAAAGATTCCATTTCTTTGAAGGAATAGAAAATCGTTTCCTCGACATAAAATCCGAATTCGAAACAAAATTCCAAAACCACATAACAACATTTGACATAGAACTAAAAAAGAAAGAAGAAGAATTTTTAGAAAAACTTCTCTCAATAGAAGCAGACAGAGAAAAAGTAGTAAACGAGTTAAACAATTATAGAATAGAACTTGAAGACATGTCAAAAAAACACATTCTCACACTTCAAGACGAACTCGACAAAATCAAACACGAAGAAGAAAACTTCGAAGAAAAAAAGACAGACTTCATCACAACAATTGAAGACTTAACCAAAATCCGAAAAGCAGAACTTGAAGACCATGCAATAGAATTAAAATCCTCACTTCAAGACACACTCCAAGAAGAAAAAAATGCTTTTGAACGTCACGAAAACACATTCAGAGACGTATTTGCTGAAAAAGTTTCTTCCCTGCACAAATGCCTGCAAGAGAGACTAAACAAACTAGAACAAAAGTTTATAGAAAAAAACTTAAAAGTTGTCCAAGATAAAATCTCCCAAGAAATAAAAATACTTGACAATTTTGAAGAAAAAATCAACTCAAACGTGCAGCAAATCGACACAAAACTTCAACTAATGGAAGCAAAAGAAGACGAATTCATGTCAAACATTTACGCTAAAGAAGAAGATTTAAAAGAAAAAGTTGAAGAAAGACTTGTCGAACTTGAAAAACAACTAAACAAAAGATTTTTAGGAATAGATGCTGACTTCCAAACATTCAAAGGAGTTATTGTTGATGAAATAGAATCTCTAATAAAAGATGTAAATAAAGTTCTTGGAGAAAAAACCTCTCAAGTAGATAACTCTCTAACAAGATCAAACTTTGCACTAACTGAATCAAACAAACAGCTCGAAACACTAACAAGAATGAAAAATCAAATGGAATCTGAACTCTCAGACGTAAGAGATCAGATTTCAGACTTAAGAGTAAAACTTGAAATTCTCGCTCCAGAAAATTACACACTTCAGGATTATGTAAATCATTCTGCCGCTTATGAAAACCAACTTTTAGGACTAATTCAATCATTAAAAGATAAAGGAATGACCAAGTCTGCAACTTTAAACGCATTAATTAGAAAAGGACATCCGAGAGTTTATTCCTCAATGCTAATAAATTATGTCTTTGATTAAATTTATAAATACTTTTTAGTTCTTATATAGTATGATAATTCCAGTAAGATGTTTTTCATGTGGTAAACCAATCGGAAGTAAATGGGAAAAATACCAAGAACTTCTAAAATCAGGCAAATCAATTAAAGAAGCTCTTGACGAGCTAAAACTTGAAAGATTTTGTTGTAGAGGAGCAGTTATGTCTCACGTAGATATGATTGACACAGTAGCAGCTTTCAAATAAAATTCTGCCCTTTTTCACTATTTCTTCGTTGTTTGGTTCTTTATGTATGAATATACACTACAGAACCAAACGCCTCGAACTAGCAAAAAATTGCTAGAATTTTATATTTTTGGTTTTTGCTATTTCTACTGACTCCTTATTTTTTCTTCTTGTTTTTTATTAATAAAATTTATATAGTATTTACTTTTATCTAAGTTTATGAGTAAATTAATTACACTTGATTCTTTGAAAAATCTTGACTATGAAAAACTTGGGTTAATCTGTGGACTTGAAATTCATCAACAACTAGACACGGGAAAACTTTTCTGCACATGTCCATCAAACATTTTACCAAACAAAGATATGGATAAAAAAATTGAGAGAAAACTTAGATTCTCACTCTCTGAAACAGGAGAGATTGACAAAGCAGCACTTTCAGAATTCAAAAAAGGAAAAACCTTCGAATACATTTACAACGACAAATGTGCATGTTTAGTTGATTTAGACGAAGAGCCCCCAAAAGGACCAAACCCCAAAGCATTACAAACAGTATTAAAAGTTTCAAAAATGCTAAACTTAAAACTCTTTGACAAAATCCAATTCATGCGAAAACTAATCATTAATGGTTCAGTAGTTTCAGGATACCAAAGAACAGCAATGCTTGGATTTGGAGGGCATTTAGAAACAAAAGCTGGAACGATTTCAATAGATGGAGTAAACCTAGAAGAAGATGCTTCAAAAATCGTTGAAAAACACGGGAATAAAACTGTTTTCGCACTAGATAGACAAGGAATTCCATTGATTGAAATAACTACTGGACCAAACCTTCACAATCCAGAAGAAGCACAAGCAGCAGCACTTCAAATCGGAAACATCTTAAGATCATTTAACGAAACAAAAAGAGGAATTGGAACAATTCGTCAAGATTTAAACGTATCAATTTCTGGCGGAACAAGAATAGAGATAAAAGGTGCACAAAATCTAAAACTAATTCCAGAAGTAATTAAAGGTGAAATCAGAAGACAAAAAATTTTACTCTCAATAAAAGACTTACTAAAACAAAGAAAAGTTAACGCAGACAACTTTTCAGACTATGAAATTTACGACTTAACAACTCTTCTAAAAAATACAGAATCCAAAGTATTAAAATCAAATCTAGAAGAAAAAGGCTCAAAAATCTTAGCGCTAAAATTATTCGGATTCAAAGGAATTCTTGGGCACGAAATTCAAGAAAATTACAGATTTGCAACAGAGATAAGTGATAGAGTAAAACAACAATTTCACCAAATTAAAGGTTTATTCCATAGCGATGAACTCCCAAAATATGGAATAACGCAAGAAGAAGTTGACAAAATCCACAAACATCTAAAAAACAAAAAAGAAGACTCATTTATTTTAATCGCACAAAAAAAAGAAATTGCAGAATCAGCCCTTAAAACAATAGTTGAAATACTCCCAGATTTTATCCTCGGAGTTCCAAGCGAAGTTAGACAAGTAGATCCAAAAGGCACTCTAACAAAACACTTAAGACCTATGCCCGGAAGCGCTAGAATGTATCCAGAAACTGACATTCCAGAAATAGAAATTAACAAAAAAGAAATTGAAAAACTCAAGCTTCCCGAACTCTATGACAACAAAATAGAAAGACTAAAAAAAGAACTAAATTTAGAAGAAGCAAAAATTTTAGAAATCCTCTCAAAATACGATGAAACAAGCATAAAAAAACTTTTGAACGTTTCCACAAAATCAGCTTCTGCACTCTATTCAATAATTTTCGAACTTCCAAAAGACATCAAAAAAAGAGACAATTTAGAACCAATTGATTTCAAAGAAACTTTGCTTGAAGACTTATTAAAGATATCGACAGAAAACAACCTAACTCAAAAAACAATTCGTGACATTTTCGTTTCCTTATACAAAGACAAACTTTGTGAAATTTCAAACCTAAAAAATTACATTGAAGAAAAAGGTCTTCTTGGAGACGAAATAGATTCAAAAGAAATAGAAACAAAACTAAAAGAAATCGTAGAAAAAAATAAAGGCGCTCCATTTGGAGCTTTAATGGGACACGCAATGAAAGCTTTTGGGGGAAAAGTTGACGGGAAAGCAATTAGTCAAATTTTAAAGAAGTTGATGTGATTACCATTAACTTAATAAACATTCCTAACCTACCCTAATTAGATGTCAGTTGAAAAAATTCCTGAAAATATTAGAAAATATCTCAAAAAACAAAACATCGAAGAATTAAGACCTTCTCAGGAAAAATCAATAGAAAAAGGACTTTTCGAAAATAACCATAATCAAATTGTATGTTCTCCAACCGCCTCCGGAAAAACTTTTGTGGCCGAGCTTGCAATGCTTGATGTTCTCTTAAACAAAAAAAAGAAAGTTCTATATATTGTCCCACTAAAAGCCTTAGCTGCAGAAAAATTCAAAGATTTCAAACAATATTATGGGGAAGATTTTAACATTAGAATTTCTGTGGGAGATCTGCAATCAGAAACCTATAATTACGAATTCGACATTTTAATTGTAACCTCCGAAAAACTAGACTCTTTAATTCGTCATGATAAAAAAATCCTAGACGGAATCGGACTATTAATAGTTGATGAAATTCACCTTTTAAATGACGAATCAAGGGGCCCAACTCTTGAAATTCTTCTAAGCATCTTCAAAACCAAATTTCCAAAAATTAGAATCGTTGGACTCTCTGCAACAATTGGAAATGCAAAAGAACTCTCAAAATGGCTCAGAGCAGACTTAATAGAAGATAGTTGGAGGCCAGTAGAGCTTCAACATTACGTTCTGCACGGAGAAGAATTAAGAAGGTATAAATAAAATATAAAAAGTTAAGTTCTCAAGAAAGTCAAATTAACTTTTCTCTCTCGTGGTCCATCAAACTCGCAAAAATAAATTCCTTGCCATCTTCCTAAAACTAATTCTCCTTCATTAATTGGAACTATTTCAGAACTTCCAACCAAAGAACTCAAAACATGCGAATCACTATTTCCCTCGAAATGTTTATATCGAGAATCAGAAGAAATTTCCTTGAACTTCTTAATCATATCAGATTGAACATCAGGATCAGCATTCTCATTAATAGTAATCGCGGCAGTAGTATGCGATGTAGAAACTAAAACCGCCCCCTCAAAATTTTCTGGAATCTGTTTTTGAACTTCCTTAGTAATTTCAATAAATTCCTTCTCCTGGTTTGTTTTAACACTAACACTTTTCATAGCATATACTGGACATAAAGTTTTATAAACATTGACAATTTAAAATAATTATAATGTTTGGAAAAATTAAAGACAAATTAAAAGGAGTATTTTCAAAAACTGAAGAGTTAATAGAAGAAGAACCGCAAGATATAATTCCGGAGCCCCAAGAAGATCTTGATATTCCAGAACCTGTGGAAGATTTGAAAAGAGAAGCAAAAAAAGTTTCAAAGAAAGAGAAAAAGGAACTAGCCGAAATAGAAAAAGTAGAAGAAGATATGCTAGAAGGAGTTGACAATCAAGAAAAAGAAGAAATAAAAGAAGGAAAAAAAATAACTCAAACTCAAGAACATAAAACCGAGCTTGAAAATAAAATAAAAAAAGAAGAAGAAATAGAAAAACAAGAATTAAAAGAAATACAAGAAAAAAAAGAAAAAGTAATTGAAACTTCATCAGAAGATTTGCCCCCACCACCAGAATTTGATGATCAAGACTTACCTCCGCCCCCCCTTGAAGAAGAACCAGCAAAAGAAGTAAAAAAAGAAGGTTTCTTCTCAAAAGCAACCTCGGCTTTCACAAAAAAAACAATTAGTGAAGAAGAATTCGAAAGACTCTGGGTAGAGATTGAAGTTTTCTTACTTGAAATAAATATTGCTTTTGAAATTGTACAAAAAATAGAAGAAAAATTGCGAGAAACAATAATAGGAAATAGCTTTAGCAGATTTTCATTATCTGAAAAAGTAAGAGAAGTAATGACTCAAGAAGTTGAAATTGTTTTAAAATCAAGAGAATCAGATTTTTTAGAAAAACTAAAAGAAATCGAAAAACCAGCAAAAATTCTAATTCTTGGAGTTAACGGGACTGGAAAAACCACTTCAATTGCAAAACTTGTACACTTCCTGCAAAAAAACAACCTTCAAGTCGTAGTCTCGGCCTCAGACACATTCAGAGCAGCAGCAGTTGAACAACTTGACGAACATGCAAAAAAAGTAGGTTTCAAACTAATAAAACACTCGGGAGGTTCAGATCCTGCGGCAGTTGCATTTGATGCAATTGAACACGCCAAAGCAAAAAACCTTGACGTTGTGCTTGTAGACACAGCCGGAAGAATGCCAAACAACCCAAATTTAATGCTTGAATTACAAAAAATAAAACGTGTTGCAAAAACTGACATGGTAGTATTTATAGGAGATTCAATTGCAGGAAATGACTTACTTGAACAAATCGAACTTTTCGACAAAGGTCTTGGAATTGACGGAGTAATACTTACAAAAATTGACACTGACGAACGGCCAGGTTCAGTTGTAACAACTGCATACTCTATAGAAAAACCAATATTTTTCCTTGGAATTGGTCAAACATACGATGACTTAATAAAATTTGATGCCGCAGAAATCGCATACAAACTATTTAGAGCAGACAAAGATGAACAGCAATAAAAAAGCAGGATTGCATTACCAAGCAGTACTTGGAATAATAATTGGACTTGTAGGTTTTCTTATAATTTTTTCATTCCTGCAAAATATGTTTGAAAGCAGCAACTATGACTCTTCTCTAATTGAATGTAAACAATTCATGTCAAGAGTTGATGGATTGCCTGCATTCTTTGGTGAAGATTTAGATGAACCAAACTCAAAACTTCAATTTGCAATAGAAGAAAATTGCCCTTCAAAAACAATAAAAGTTAGTGAAAAATCCGTAAATAATGCAGCTCAACTAATCTCTCAATGCTGGAACAAATTTTCCAAAGAAGATTTTATGGGCGAACACTCTAAAGAGAAAGGACTTGTCATTTATTGTGGAGAAATTCAAGGAAAAAACGAAAAAGACTTTTCACAAGAGCTACTTAAAGAATTAAATAATACCAAATATGATAGTTTAAAAGAAGATACTGAAACCAATAATATGAATGAATACTTTTTATTTGAAACTTTAAAATCAAAAAATTACGTAGTAGATAACGAAAACTCACTCGGGGTTTATTTTTATATCTATAAACCATACAAACAAGATTCCTGGGTTGGTGCAACTGAAAATTACTGGGGAATTGATGTTACTCCAACTCTTGTAGACTATTATGTTGGTGAAACTGAAAATCCTTCAAATTCTGCAGTTGTTTTAAAACCTATAAAAAGTGGAACAAATCCATTTTCTGAAAAAGAATCTATTTACGGAATTACAATAATTATACCCCAAAAAAATTACGAATAAATTATCGAGAATTTAATTATAAAAAATATCATACTTTTTCTTAATAGTTATTTTATTAAAGGTAGTATTCAACTCTGCCTGCATTGCAGGTATAACAATTGCGGGTAAAAAAAGCAAAATTAAAAATATAGGATATCCTAGAAGTGCTCCAATTCCTGCAGGAACAATAGGTAAAAAAAACAAAAACCAAATTGCTCCATTAGTTTTAGTAATAAATCCAAACGAAATACAGAAATCATACAAATATTTCAATATCAAAAAAATAATCAAAAGCCATCCACTTATTTCCACTATTCCTAAAAAAGGACTCTTAGGGGAGAAAATAATATGCTTTAAAACAATCATTATAAAAAACCACATAAAAGGAATAATCATAAGTAAAATTGCTCCTCTTTTAGAGTCTGGCGCATGCTTATCTATTTCTTCAAACTCTTTATTTCTTAAAAAAATCCAATCTATAACATAAAATCCTAGTGAAATAATAATCAGTCCTAAAACAAGAGCAGGATTTGTTTCACGAAAATCCTTATAAAAATTACTATTCTTAGTTATTCTAACTCTCTCTTTCATAAAATAATTATTTAATTTAAGTTTATAATACTTTTTCTTATCTTTTGAGAATAAAAAGCCCGGGCTCAGGATTTGAAAGTTTGTGAGCTTGCGAAACAAACCGCCAGAAATCTGTGATTTCTCTTGCTCTTCATAGCGAAGTGTAGAAGTGTTCCGAACGAGAAAATCGAAGATTTTGGAGTGACCGAACCTGCTTTAGCAGGGTGAAAATCTCGGCAAGGTATAAAATTATAAGGACCGAGCCCGGGATTTGAAACTCTTCGCAACGAAGTGTAGAAGTGTTCCGAACGAGAAAATCGAAGATTTTGGAGTGACCGAACCTGCTTTAGCAGGGTGAAAATCTCGGCAAGGTATAAAATTATAAGGACCGAGCCCGGGATTTGAACCCGAACTAGAGGAACCACAATCCTCTGTGCTAACCAGATTACACTAACTCGGTCATGCTAGAATAACTATAAATAATACAATTTTTTTTATAAAGTTTCTGATTTTTTGGCCCTATCCGGAATATAAAACAAACCTATTTTTTAGAAAATTGATTTTCCCCAAACCTCCCAAATTTTTAGCTTTCAGTTAAAAATGCGGTCACTCATTTTATTCGTTCGGGACACTTTGAATTCAAAGAGTTTCTTCCTAAATTTAGACTAAAAAATAGGTCTTGTCAATTTCCGGACAGAGCCGATTTTTTCACTTAAGTAATTATTAAATTTTAAAAACAACATATCCAAAAACTAATTATGGGTATATTTCATGCATACGATATCAGAGGAATTTATGGAAAAGAATTAACAGACTTACAGGCATACAAACTCGGATACTATTTTGTAAAAATTAACGGACTAAAAAAAATCAAAATTGGACACGATTCCAGGCTTTCTCAGCCGGTTTTAACTAAATATTTCATAAAAGGAGCTCTTGATGCGCATACAAAAATAATCTATCTCGGAAAACTATCCACGCCAAACTTTTATTTCTCTCTTTTTTCAGGACCAAAAGATGGAATAATGATTACAGCATCCCACAATCCAAAAGAATACAATGGATTTAAATTCATGAAAGATGGAAAATCTTATGATTTTGACACAGGACTTAAAAAACTTCAACATTTCTCAGAACTTGACTTAGATGAAAAAGAGATGGAATACAAAATTTTCAAACCCGAACTTGATAAAATCTCTCTACAAGAAGTTTTAGATATAAAAAAAATCAAACTTCAATCTCCCATAAAAGATTATCAAAAATACTTAAAGAAAAAATACAAAAAAATTCTCTCTCGAAAAGAAATAAAAACTCTAAAAAAAATCAGTTTTGCAATAGATTTCTCAAGTGGAGTCTCTTCTCTTGCAAACAAAGAAGTTTTAAAAAATATTGGCTTAAATTTCACAGATTTAAATTCAAATCCAGACGGAAACTTTCCAAACCATACTCCAGACCCCACCTCTGCTACAAAATTCCTTCAAAAAAGACACCTAACCAAAAACTTTTTCACCGCAGTATTTGATGGTGATGGCGACAGAATCCTTTTCTATGATAAAAACAATATCCAAATTCTTAACGATTACACTATATGTTCTTATATAGATTTCTTCTCAAAAAAGTTAAACCACTTTGCAATTGATTTAACCGTTTCAAAAGCAGTTGATTTAATTGCCAAACAAAACAAAGTCAAAATCACAAGAATAAAAGTTGGAAGAAGTCACTATCACTCATTTATGGAAAAAATTAAATGTGGATTTGGTGCAGAAAAATCAGGACATCTTTTCTTTAAGGAATTTAATTATCTTGACAATCCCGACATTGGATTAATCTATATGTTAAAAATAGTTGCACAAAATTTAATTAAAGATGAAAACATACAATTTTCACAAATTTTTTCAAAATACAAATATTTTGCAAAAGGAAAAGATTTAACTTTAGAAGTTCAAAATCCAAACTTCATATTAAAAGATATTGAAAAAAAATATGAATCTAAAATCTCCTCAAAACTTGATGGAATCTCTCTCGACTTTGGTAATTTCTGGTGCGTTATTCGCAAATCAAATACTGAGCCAATAATTAGAATAGTTAGTGAAGGAAAAACAAAAGAAATTGTTGACACTGAACTCAAAAAATTAAAATTATATATTAATTCCTTAAACAAATAATACAAATAATCACTAATAAAAGATACTAAATCTTTAAACTCTAAAGTGTTATAGAAAAATTATGGAAGAACACATGTTAAATGAAATTAAAGGCGAAATCTCTTCAAACAAAAAAGTACGTGTTGCAATTAATGGTTTCGGAAGGATTGGAAGAATGATTTTCAGGGCAGGTTTTAACGACCCAAATATTGAATTTGTAATGATAAATGATTTGGGCGGACCGGATGCCTGTAGGTATTTTCTCAAATACGATTCAAGTCAAGGAAAATTTCCTCAAGACATAAAGGTAGAAGGTGATTTTTTAGTTATTGGCGATAAAAAAGTTAAAGTTATCCAAGAAAAAGATATTAACAAACTGCCTTGGGGAGACAACAAAATTGATGTTGTTGCAGAATGTACTGGAATTTTTACAAATCGAGAACAGACAGAGATTCATCTTAAAAATGGAGCTAAGAAGGTTTTAATTTCTGCGCCAGGAAAAGGAGATTGTTTCTATCTAGTTCGTGGAGTTAATGATGAGGATTATAATGGAGAGCAAGTAGTTTCAAATGGTTCTTGTACAACAAATTCAATGACCGCAATAGTTAACGAACTTCATAAAAAATACGGTATTAAAAAAGGAATGTTTTCAACAGTTCATTCTGTAACTGGTGATCAAAGAATTTTAGATGCATTTCATAAAGACCCTAGAAGAGGAAGAGCTGCACCATTTAACATTACGCCCACTACGACTGGGGCAGCAAAATCCGTAATCAAATTAATTCCAGAACTTGAAGGAAAACTTCACGGTATTGCCTATAGAGTACCAACCCCTACTGGAAGTGTAACGGATTTAAATCTTGAACTAAATAAAAAAGTAACTAAAGAAGAAATTAATACATTTTTAAAAGAAATATCTCAAAATCATTTAAATGGTATTATTGAATATAGCGAAGAAGAACTTGTTTCCTCAGATATTGTTGGAAACCCTCACTCAGGAATTGTTGATGGACTCTCTACTGCAGTTGTTGATGATAATTTAGTAAAACTCGTTATTTGGTATGACAATGAATGGGGTTTTTCAAATAGGATGATTGAAGTAATAAAGTTAATTGCGAGGAAATAAAATGGCAGTTTCCGAATTACAAAAATTACTAATCATACTGGGGGCAGCAGCAGTAATTTTAGTGGGAGGTTTTTTAATTCAGAAAAAAATGTTAAAGAAGAAAAGAGAAATGGACCTACTTGGTGGAATGGGTGGAGATTCAATGTCCTCGAATTCCGCCTCCGGAGCAACCCCACAACAATCAAACCCCCAAGACACTGACATTATTAACTACATTCAACAATATAAATTCAAATACTCTAGAGATTCAATAAAACAAGCGCTAGTTGGTAGTGGAAAGGATACATCAAGGGTTGAAGAATTATTAAATCAATATTTTTAAACTATTAAACTAATTTTATTTGCCAAAATTTCTTTTTTGCTCTTTAAACCACATTAAAGCTTCAATAAGGTCAGCTTTTCCAAATTCTGGCCATAATTTCGGACAAAAATACAATTCACTATAAATAGACTGCCAAGTTAAGAAATTAGAAAGTCTTTGACATTTTCCTGTACGAATTATCATCTCTGGCTCAGGAACTCCATAAAACTGTAAATGCCTTTCAAAATCTTTCTCGGTTATATTTTTTGGGTTTTCTTTTAACAATAATTTTACTGCCTCAATGATTTCTTCTCTTCCCCCATAATTTATTGCCACATGCACAGTTAAACTAGGATTTTCAATACTTTCAAACTTCTTAATTTTATTTAGTAACTCTTTCTTGGGAATTTTGGTTGAGGTCCCTTTTGTTTTTGAGAGTTTCTCAAAGTTTCCATGTAAAATAACCTTTATTTTATTTTCAATTAAAGCTTCTTCAACATCTTCATTATTAAAAAATTCTTCGATAAAACTTATTGTCTCTAAAAGCTGGTTTTTGTCTCTATTTTTATAATTCTGAGTAGAAAGGGCATAAAATGTGGCATGCGGAATTTTTTCTTTCAAATGAATTTCAAGTATCTCAAAAAAGGTTTTAACTGCTTTATAGTAAGCTTCTTTAAGTGTTATTTTTTGTTTCTGCGCATATCTTCGATTACCATCCATAATATATCCAATATGTTCCATAACTCTATAGATTTACCAAAACTTTATAAATTTCTCCAATTATATAATTTTATGTTTAATAAATTTGGCGTATTTGTTTTTTCATTAATTTTATTATTAAGTACTTCATTTGCAGTAACTATTAATATTGACACTCAAGTTTTAGAAAATGTTGCAACATTTAACATGACAATCTCTTTTTCAGAAGATGAAAATTATAAAACTTTTTCTTTTGAAAAGCCAAAAGGTTCATTTATTGTGTCTGCCAAAGAAAAATCTAGTAATAAAGAAATAGAATATTCCTCTGCGGGAGATTTTTTTATCATAAAACCTGAAGAAACTGCGAATCGTTCATTTGATATTACATACCAATCATTTGATTTATCTCGGGAAATTGTAGGGAAATCTGCGTTTTCAATTTATCAAAATTATAATATTCCTATTGAAACTCTGGAATTTTCAGTTTTACTTATAGATGATTTTGGTGAAATCGAAGAAATTTTTCCTAGAAATTACGTAATCTCTGAAAATGGAGAAATTTCATGGAAAATAGCTAACCCTAAAGAAGATTCATTTTTTCTAATCCAATTTAGTTCTAGAGACACTACAGATTCAAATTTTTATGTTATCCTCCCTGTACTTATTGGTGCAGTTTTAATACTTGTAGGAGTAATTTTTTATTTGTTTTTCAGAAAAAAGCCTTTAGCACGGACTCCGAATAAAAAAGAATCGGCGTTAAATACATTGGCTCAAGAAAAAGAAGAAAAAAACACAGACCCTGAAACAATTTTAGAAGATCAAACTTTTGAAGAGGTTATTGAAAAATTCTTAACTGAAAACGAACAAGAAGTTGTAATGGTTGTTTTGGAAAATGAGGGAATTTCTCAGTATGATATTTTGAATTTTCTTCCTCAATTAAGTAAATCAAATTTGAGTAAAATCATAACAAAACTTCATGGAAAGCGATTCTTAAGTAGGATTCGTGTAGGAAAAGTAAATAAAATCTATCTTGGAGAAAAACTTTCTAAATTCAAGAAAGATTAGTTTTATTTATAAATTATAAAGTATTTCTATTTTTATGTGCGAGCTTGAGCTTGAAATTTTAAAGAAACTGGGAACTTTTACTTCAGATTTGAGAGACGAAGTAAAATCAATAATAAAAGAAGGCATTAGTGCGTTGGAAATTGTTGAATTTATGGAAAATAAAATTTTTGATGCTGGATATTTGCCTGCTTTTCCCGCAACAGTTTGTATAAATAATCAGGCTGCGCATTTTACTATATTTGACGAAGAAATTATTCTCAAAAAAGGAGATGTAGTAAAAGTTGATTTTGGTGTTTCAAAGGACGGAAATATCACTGATAATGCTTTTACAATAGAAATTGGTACAAACAAATATAAAACTCTTCTAGAATCAAATGAAAAAGCTCTAAATGAGGAATTGGAAGCAATCCAGTCGGGGATTGAAGTTTCTAAAATTGGCGCTATTGCAGACAAGATTGCAAAAGATGCAGGATTTAATACAATACACAATCTTTCGGGGCATCAGATATCAAAAAATGATTTACATGCAGGTTTAAGCATCCCAAATTTTGATAATACTGATTCTACTCAAATTCCGCAGACCGCAGAAATTGCAATCGAGCCGTTTTTTTCAACCGGAACTACAAGAGTTAAAAGTGGTGGTCCCTCAAATATTTTGCATCTTGTAAATAATAAACAAGTTCGAGATATTGTAGCAAAAAAAGTGCTTGATTATATCAAAGAACATTTTCCCCACTTGCCTTTTTCAAAAAGGTGGCTTTTGAAAGAGTTTGATAAAAGGAAAGTTTTATATGCTTTGAGAACCCTTAAGTTAAATAAGATCATTTACGAATATGATATGTTGGTAAGTGAGGATGGCAGTATAATTAGTCAGTTTGAGCATACTGTTGTCTTTAAAGATGGAGAAAAGAGTATAATTACTCGAGATGAAAATGAAAGAAGTTGAAGTAAAGATAAAAAATATTGATAAAAAAAGTACTATTGAAAAAATTGAAAAGTTGGGCGCCAAAAAAATTTTTACTGGGCGTGTTGTGGATTATAGGTTTGATACTCCCGACAGAGATTTATCTAGACTTGGAAAAGCACTTAGGATTCGTCAGAAAGGAAAATATGTGTTTCTGAATGTTAAGGGTAAAAAGAAATCTATTGAAAATATTACTGGAAGAGATGAAATCGGAGTTAAAATATCTAATCTTTATACAATGAAGAGAATTTTAAATGAACTTGGATATATAAAAATTTTTGAATTGTCAAAATATCGAACAGAATATAGGCTTAATGATGTAACTTTTGATATTGATGAATACCCTGGACTTGATCCTCTTTTGGAAATTGAAAGTGATAATTATGAAAAAGTTGAAGAATATATTGACAAACTTGATATTGATGAAGAATCAATGGGTAGAATTTATATCAGGGAAATTTTAGCTGCTAAAAAGAAATATGATTCTAATCGTAAGAGGAGATTTGAAGCGAATAGAAAAATTGTTGAAAAAAAAGAGATTGATGAAGTTGATGACTTAGATGTTGATGATATGGACTAATTTCAGCAATATTTAAAAATACTTGCGCACTTTTTTTATTATCCTTTATTGGGGCTGTAGTATAATCTGGCAGAATGGCTGGCTCCAGACCAGCAGATCAGGGTTCAAATCCTTGCGGCCTCATTTTTTCTAACAAAAATTCGTCCTTCAGGATTTTCACCCTTTCAGGTTCGGTCACTCTAAAATCTTCGATTTTCTCGTTCGGAACACTTTTTCGCAAAGCTCAAAAGAGCAAGAGAAATCAAAGATTTCTGGCGGTTTGTTTCGCACGCTCACAAACTTTCAAATCCTTGCGGCCTCATTTCTTTGAAATTCATTTGATTTTTTTGAAGTAGCAAGGATTTTTCAAACCTTTGGTGCCAAGAATCTATGATTGTTGCGCATCTTTGCGGCCTCAAATTTATTTTTAACCCCAAACTTTATAAAAACTAAAATTTGTATATTTTTATGGAAAATACTAATTATAATTTCTTAATTTTAGTTTTATTCCTTCGAATACCTCGCTGCTTTGCGGCGGGGATGAAATGAATATTCTAAGGAATGACCAAAAATCGCGAGTCAGACTCGTGCGTAATACTCCACTGCTTTGCGGTGAAGATAGCATGAGTCAGCGATTTTAGTTTTATTTATGGTAGAGGTTGGTATTATGTGGCCTATAGTAGTTTTTTTTGCCATATTTCTTTAAATAACGCAACTACCTTAAAAGTAGCACCAAATTATTTTAAAACAAAACAAAATAAGAAATATTATGGCAAAAAGAGAAAATATACTCCCGTTTGCGCCATTAGGAGACATAATTGCACAGGCGAGCGGAAAAAGAGTTTCAAAAAGTGCTAAAGAAGCATCTGCACAAATACTTGAAGATTTAACTGAAAAGATTGTACATAAAGCAGTTCTTTTAGCAGAAAATAGCAAAAGAAAAACCATAAAATCAAAAGACATAATACTTGCAAGTGGACACTTGAGAGGTGGATACTAAAATGGCCGGAATTCCTTTACTTGCACTTGAAAATTTAATGAAAGAAAAAGGGGCTGAACGTGTCTCAGATGGTGCAAAAGAAGAACTTAAAAAGATTCTTGAAGCTTATTTGTATGATTTATCAGTTAAAGCATCAAAAATTGCAGCACACTCGGGCAGAAAAACAATTACTTCTGCAGACCTTCTAATTGCTAGAGAATAAAATCCAAAAAAAATTTTCACTTTAGAAAAGTGATAAAATTTTATAAATAGATTTTACTTAGTTTATAGTAAAATTTAAAAAGGTTTCTTTTGTGGGAAAAAGACTTCATAAAAATGATTGGTGGCGATAGCATTAAAAAATGTCCAGAATGTGGAAGCAAAAATCTCTATAATAATAAGGATAGAGGTGAAATCATCTGTAGAGACTGCGGTCTTGTAATCGATGGTAAAAATATCTCTCTTGGTAAAGAGTGGAGAGATTTTGAAGAATCTGATGATTCAGAAATGAAAAGAAGTGGTGCTCCAACATCATATACAAAATATGATATGGGTATGGGGACTGCAATTGGAGTAGAATCTGATGCCTTTTCATTAGATAAAAAACAAAGATATAAACTTCAAAGATTGAAACGATGGCAGAAAAGGCTCTCAACCGTAATGGAGAAAAACCTGAAAATTGCTTTGGGAGAGCTGAGAAGGCTTTCTTCATATTTGGTTTTGCCCCCTTCAATTGAAGAAGAAGCAGGAAAAATCTACACTGAAGCAGTTCAAAAAAATTTAGTTCGGGGAAGAAGTATTGAAAGTGTAGTTGCAGGTGTTGTATATGCTGCATGTCGAAGGCAAAACATTCCAAGAACATTAGATGAAATTGCTGAAGCCTCAGGAATTGACAAAAAAGAAATTGGTAGAAGTTATAGATATGTTACAAGAGAATTAAGAATTAAAATTCTACCTTCAAATCCTGTAGATTATATTTCCAGATTTGCTTCAGTTTTAGGTTATGGTCCTCAAACACAATCAAGGGGAATTGAAATATTATCACAAGCTCTATCTTTAGAATTAACTTCTGGAAGGGGTCCAATTGGAATTGCAGCCGCAGCCCTCTATATTGCTGGTCTTTTAGAAGGAGAGAGAAGAACACAAAGAGACATTTCAGAAGTTTCTGGAGTTACAGAAGTTACAATTAGAAATCGTTACAAAGAAATCATTACAAAACTTAATCTTGAAGATGAAATTAAAAAAATCAAAGCAAAAAACAAGGAAGGTGATGAAGATGAATTTTAAAAAGATTATAATTGCATTGTTTATGGTTTTTCTCGTTCCAGGAATTATGGCTTCAGTTTATAATGAAAATGGAGATTTTAGTGTTGAACTTGAAAAGCAGCAAGCTCAGGTTTATAATGATAACATTGAAGCAAGTTTTGACATTCATCTAACAAATCTTTTAAATGAAAGACAAGAGTTTGAAATTGTTCTTCCGAGTGTTTCTGGATGGGATGTAGACATTAATGCAGATAATTTTGTTTTAAGTGGAAAAGAAATAAAAGATCTTACACTAAAACTTGAAGCAAATAGCCAATTTGACTATGGTGCCGAAGTAATTAGTCCTGATTTAATTAAATATTCTCAAAAAACTGATTACAAAGGTTTTTTCAATTTTCCTGTAATCTTGAAAGGTGAAGAAGAAGATGTAACTTTAATTTTTTCGGTGGACATTATTCCAAGGGACGAGCAACAAGTTGTTTTCATTCCAAAATTTGCAAATTTAAAAGCTTCACCACAAACTCCATTACAATATACAATTAATGCAGAAGATATCAATGAAAGAGAAGATGTAATGATTAAAGTAATTATGTCGGAGGAGACAATGGAAGTTTTTCATGATACTTTTTCTCCAGAAAATTCATATAAAATTTATCGACAACAAATTCCTGTTTCAATAGATCCTGGAACTTATGATTTGAAAGTTTTAATTAGAAAAGAAAATGTTGAAGATAAATCAAGCAGAGAATGGTATGAAACAGCAAAACTTCAAATTGAAAAATATGAAGAGATTGTAGAAATTGAATCTGTTGATTCTGGCATTTTTAGTGAAAAGACAACAATTAAATTAGAAAATATAGGTAATGTCGAAGCTCAATATCAGAAAACAATTGATAGCAACTTTTTCAAGTCGCTGTTCTTTTTTACAGATGATGTTTATTCAAAAACTAATGGGGACATTTTAATTAATACAACACTTGAAAAAGGAGAAGTAAAAACAATTGAATATAGTTTTAATTATGTTGGACTTTACTTGTTATTACTAATCATTTTGTTAATTTCAGTTTATATCTACAAAAGAAAAACTTCCAATCCTTTGGCTGTTGATAATTCATTATATGAAGTTAGAAGAGTAGAACATGAGGGAGTTAAATCCTTTAAAGTAAGAATAGGTTTTGAAAACATTAAAGAAAATCTAATTGATGATTTGAAAATTGTTTTCAGAATGCCCGCTTATTTAAGTGTAGAAGATGATAGTTTTTTACTTGTAGAACCAAAATCAGTATTGAAAGGAAAAAACCAATATAAACTAATTTGGGATTTCAAAAAATTTGAAAAAGAAGATTCGAGAATTTTAGGTTTTGCTCTCGTAAATAAAAAAGGAGTTCTTGGAGATATCAGACTTCCAGATTTGGAAGTTGAAGTAAAAGTAGGCGGAAAACACAGAAGGTACTTTGTACCTTTCCCAATTATTAGAGGATGAAATTAAATAAAAAAGGAATGGAACTTCCTTCAACAAAAACTATTGTTGCAATTCTTTTAGTTATAACTTTAGTTGTTGTAATCTTTGGAAATATAAATCCTCTTAATTGGCTTTTTAGTGATGGGGGCGAATTCAATTCGGTAAAATTAAAATCTGATTATTCGACTTGTGAGAATTCTCAGTTAAAACAATATTGTAATGGTTATTATTATGTTGAAACATCCGAAGGATATATTTATGTAACTGCAATAAGAAATTCCTCCGATAGAGTTTATGTGGTTTTCGATGAAGAGAATCAGATAACCAACACATATAGAAAACTTAATGGAGAAAAAGAACCTTATGTTTTTGAAGTTGATATGGAAACAATAACTTACGCTAGAGAAAAAGGTTCGCTCGAAACTTTAGAAGGACTTGAAAAAGATGAAAAAAAAGATTATTTTGAGTCGGGAGATTTTTTCTATCCGAAAACTTTTTATGTAGATTATGATGCTGAAGTTCCTGAGGTTCAGTCTTAATCTAAAACTTTGAAATCACAACAAACTCTATACTTTCTAGGGGAATATTGTCCAACCTTTCGAGTTTCAATAATTTCAACTTTTCTATTTAACTTTTTAGCAACATCTAAAACTTTTTTTTTGCTTCCAGTCTCAATTTCTTCTTCATCTAAAAAATCATACATATGAATAATTCCATTCTTGGCAACTACTTCAAATGCAGAATCTAAAAACTGCCATGCATCTTTTGGAAGAGGCATATAAATCTCATCATATCTTGTTAAATTCTCGATAGAAATTCCTTCAAAAAAATTTAATAGATATCCTTTATTAAAGTCATCAAAAAACCTGTAAGTATTTTCATTTTTATCATATAGAACATATTCAAATTTCTCTGCAAACATAACTAGAAAATAAGCGTATGGGATTGGATTAGAAATTGATTCTTTTTCAATATAAAGCCTAGAATTTTCGGGCAGGTTTTTCAATTTTTCAAATGCTTTAGCAGGTTCTAATTCAAACATAAAATTATCACTAGATTCAACATAATCATTTCGGTTCTCTAATTTGAACTTTTTAACTTCTGATTTCACGTCTGCGCAAATAAAATGGATTCTCAATTTATTAAGATTAGAAATTAATTCCTTTTCTTTGACTGGCAATTTATTCTCACGTAAAAATTCAATTAGGTTTTTATAAAATTCAGATTTTTTAAGTAAATTCTTATTTAGACTCAAATTTTCAAGAGCATATTTATGTCCTTCAGGATTTAATTCAATTGAATCTACTCTTGCTAAATTTGGTTGTTTTTTTAATGCTACAAGAGAATATGGCCCACAACCAGAAAACATCGTCAGAATTCGATTCTCCGGGGCTAATTTTCCCATAAGGGTTTCTCTCTCGGTTGACAATTTGGCGCTAAAATAAACTATTTCAGGATTTAACTTTAATTTAATTCCATTTTCAACATATTCTGTTTCTTTTTTATTTTCTCCTGCAACAAACTCAAGGTTCTGGGTTCTGAACTCTCCTCCGTGAATTCCAGATTTTTTAAGAACTGTTTTAATAGAAGAATTAACTTTTAAAACTGACTCTCCAATTTGTTTTTCTTTAGAAATTAACTCTTCTGGAACTTCAATTATTGCAATATCTCCAACAACCTCAAAACTTCTCGGTGCTAAATCAAACTCTTCTTTTGTTAAAAATTCTTGCATATAATCTTTAAGGGAAGTTTTTCTCATAAAAAAATAATTAGTTTATAATTTAAAAGATTATGGATAATTTTTAATTTCTAAAATTTTGCCTAAATGAATTTCATATTCTTTGCTCACTGTTAGTTTTTCAAATCTTACTCTCATAAAAGGAGCATTTTTTTGATAACCATTTCTAAAATGAACTTCATCGTAAATTGTGCCAACTAACCTTTTAGTCCAATAAGGTTTTATTTCACGATATTCTATTTTCTTCTCACCATTAGCAATTTGCTTGAAATATTTTTTGAATAAATTTAAATGTAATATTTTTTTCATTTTATGATATTTTGAACTCTTCCAACTTGGCCATCTTTTAATTTCACTTTAATTCCGTGAGGATGAAAATCTGAGTTAGTCAATATTTCTCTAACAATTCCTTTAGTAAGTTTTCCAGTTCTTTGATCTTTTTTTAGAACAATTTCTACTTCAATTTCAGGTTTTATATTTTTTCTTTCTTGTCCGTTCATTTTTCAATCAAAATCAAATTCATCTTTTATTTCTCTTATTGCATTTGAATCAAAGCTTTTTTCAACGAATCTATTGGTTTGAGATTCACTCGTTCCATCTTAGTTGAGAACTCGTTCAGTAGGAGATTCGTAAAAAACCTTTTACCAAAAAAATCAATCAAAATCAAATTCATCTTTTATTTCTCTTATTGCATTTGGATCCTCTCCTCCGTGCCATGTGAATCTTGGTTTTACTTGCATAGTGTGAAGTCTCTCATTCTTATCGTCCATAATAATTGCACAACCTTTTGTTCTTGGCATTGCGTTAAAAAGCGCTTTTGAACCTTTTGAATTATATGACATGAAAACTTTATCTAATGCTTGAAGATCAAACTCTGCAGTTAATCTATGAGATAAAACAATATCTGATTGAGTAATTGCATCTGTGTGGATTTTTGCAGGTTGTTGTGTAGCCAAAATTAATGAAACTCCGGGCTGTCGTCCTTCCCTTAAAATTGTCATAAGCGCTTTTTTTGATGGAGCTTCTTCATCTCCTGTAGGCAGAAATTCATGCGCTTCATCAACTACAAGCCAAGGCATAGGCAAATCATTCTCGACCTCTTCTTTTCTCACAACTTCGGTTTTATTTACAATATCAAAAAGCTCTTCACGCTTTCTAACAAGCATTCTCTCAACAAAAATCTTTTTTGCAATAATTCCAAGTGCTAAAGCTTTAACCTCCCAACCTCCAGGCATTGCAACGTAGGGGGATAAATCCATAACGGTTACTTTTCCTCCCGTAAAAATATCTTTAATCGGAGTTCCATTCTTAGAAAAGATCCCCCAAGTTTTAGCATTTTCAAAACGACTAATGACGGCTAGTTTAGTTTTCTCGTCAAGTCTTGAATCTTCCTCAGTTTCTTTAATAACATCATCAAGATCAAAATTTTTTTCTCTAACAAGCAAACTATTAACAACCCTCTGAACTGCAACCCCTACAGCATCATCAGTGTGTAATTTAAAAGCATTCATCCAATCTTCTATTTGTAATTCTCTTGGCTGAATAAAAAACGGAAAATCTACTGGAACTCCATCCTCTTTATATTTTTCAAAAAAACCTCCTGGAACATAAATCTGAACTCCTAAACCTTTACCTTCTAATCCCCATTTTTTAAGGAGTGCCTCTTCTTTATTATTTGGGTACTTCATTGACCAATAAACTCCCATCGTATCAAGCATCATAAACGCAAGATTTTTAGCAATTTCTGGGTCCATGTCGGCCAAACCCTCAGCAATAGAACCCATAGTGTATGAATTATGTACAACAATGTCATTTGCAACAAAGTTATTATAGTCGGGACAGGTTAGGTCATAAACATCAAAATTTCCAACCATTTTATCAATTGAAACAATAGAATCCCAATAAAGGTCTGAATTTGCAAGGTTTTGTATTTCTTGACAATTATCAATCATTGCTATTTTGTTTAATTTTTCTCTGGAGGGAGAATATCTTGTTGATTCTCTTAGGGCTTTGGGGTGTTTATATTTCATTTCTTTTCCAATTTCTGTCCAAGTTTTTATGGGTTGATATCTCTGCCAAATTTCTTTTGGAATTGTATCTTTGTTTGGATTTCTATTTAATTTTTTTTGTAATTCAAATACAATTTCTGCTTTTTTTTCTTTTTCTCCCACAAATCCAATTTTTTCAACATATTTTTCAACAAAAACTCCATCTATTTTTAATTCATATGCAAGATTATAATTGCCATTATATTTTATTTTTCTTTCTTTGTATTTTGATATTATTCCAAATCTAAGTAGCAAGTGAGAAATTTGTTTTATCATTTCTTTAGAAACTAAAGTTATTGCTATTTGGTAATTGTTTGATTTTTTATGATATATTGACCCATCACAACTAAACATTGTTTTCAAGAATTCTTTTATCTCGGAATTTGGTGCAGTAAAAATACATTCAGGAATAAATTTGGTGTATGACCTAGTATTATATATTTTTAATTCTTCTAACCAATTTCTTAAGGTAGATTTACAATTTAATGTTTTTGAATCAAGTATTTGGCCTTTTTTATTTCTGGTTAAAACATTATATCTTTTATTGTTCTGAATTATTCTATAGTTGAACTTTCCATGTTCTTTTACTATTAGTGATTTATCAAAATTTTGGATAGATTCTAGAAAGTCACTAACTATGGCTTTGTCTTGGTTAGAAAATAATACAAAATTGTTTCCTAGGTGTCCTTCTGCAAGTAAATATCCTAGTATTTTTGCTTTTGCTGTTCCAATTGGAGTTTTACCATTAACGGGAATTTTTCTTGGAGTTGCAATCCTATCTCCAACATTTAGTTCTTTAGTTTCTTTCCAACTATTTATTGTTAATAGGGGATGTTCTGGAGTTAATTCTAATTCTTTTCCAGAATCAAGTTTTAGTTTTAATAATTCTTTAACCTTTCTTTTATAGAATTGTGTTTTTTCTTTTTCTTCAATTTTGTAATTGGGGTTTAAAGATAAAATCTTTTTATTATTCTTTTCAAGTTCTGTAATTTTTTTTATACTTCCGTCATTTAAAATAATTTCAGAATTTTCGCTAAGGCATTTACCACCACCTCTTTTTCCACAAATTAGCATTGCATGTGCTCTAGAGACATCCATATAAATCGGGTTTGAAAGCGAGAAATTCTGCCCCATCTGAACATACTGTTTTCCTATCATAACTGTTCCTTTCTTTCCATATTTTTTCTGATCAGACTGAGTTCTACCCAAAATAATATCATACATTCTAATATCTTTTCAGATTTATGTTTTTTAAGTATTTATCTTCACTAAAAAAGCAACATTAATTTATATTGTAATAAAAGACAAACATAACATATATAAAACAAAAAGAATTTAAAAATCTATAATGGAAGTTCCAAACCAGAAGAAAATTGAAGATAAATGGCAGAAATTTTGGCAAGAGAACAAAATTTTCGAGCCTAAAGTAGACGAGAAAAAGAAACCATATTTTATTACTGCAGCTTATCCTTATGCTAATTCCATACTTCATATTGGACATGGTAGAATGTTTTCAATGGCAGACGTTGTTGCAAGATATCATAGACTTAAAGGAGAAAATGTTCTTTATCCTATGGCGTTTCATATTTCCGGAACTCCAGTTTTAGCAGTTGCTGACGGAATATCGAGAGGAGATAAAAAGCAAATAAAGATGACAAAAGATGCAATTTCTGAATACATCACTGATAAAAAAGAGCAAGAAAAACTAATTAAAAAATTCAAAGATCCATTTGAAATTGCAGAATTTTTCTCATCAACAATTGAAGAAACATTTAATGAAGTTGGATTATCAATTGATTGGACTAGGCAATTCACAACCGGGGATGAGATTTACAAAAAATTTATTGAATGGCAATTTGAAAAACTTCATAAACAAGGAATTTTGGTGCAAGGAACTTACCCCATTTTATATTCTGTCGCAGACAAAAATGCAGTAGGAGAAGATGACATTAAAGATGGTGATACGGAGAAAGTAACTCTATCCGAAATGGACTATTTATTGTTTAGATTAGAAGGACAAGAGATTTATTTCCCTTGTGCAACTCTAAGACCAGATGCGTTATTTGGAACAACAAATTTATGGCTTAATTCAAAAATCAAACACGTAAAAATTCAAGTAGCAGGAAAGACTTGGATTGTCTCAGAAGATGCAGCAATAAAAGTAGAACATCAATTTCCAAATACAAAAAATCTTGGAAAAATTGATGTTAAAGAATTCATTGGAAAAAATGTTATTGCTCCATTAATTGATAGAGTAATTCCAATTGCAGAGGCTAGTTTTATTGATTCAGACCACGGAACAGGAATTGTTTATTCATCTCCTGCGGGTTCTCCAGATGATTTTTTATCTTTAAAACAGGCACAAAAAGATGGGAGGCTTCCAAAAGAAATCAAAGTAATTAACACAGTTATAACAAAAGATAAAAAAGGAAATATAATTAACACTGGCGGAGAATGTCCTGCAGAATTAAAACTAAAAAAATACGGAGTTAAATCTGCTGAGGATAAAGAAAAAATTGAGCAAGCAAAACAAGAGTTATACAAAGAAGAACATTTTGGTGGAATGCTTACTGGAGATGTTGGAGAATTTGAAGGAGTGTATATTAAAAAAGCAAAAGAGTTGGTATCACAAAAATTGAAAGAAAAAGGTTTGGGGGGAACATTTTATGAAACATCTAGAAAAGCAATAACTAGGGGTGGAGATAAAGTAATTGTTGCAAATTTAGAAGGTCAATGGTTTTTAGATTATACAAAAGAAGAAACTAAAAAGAAAGCGCACGAAGTTATGGAAAATATGGTGTATCTTCCAAAAAAACTTGAAGCCACTCAAAAAGGTTATATTGATTGGGTTGCAATGAGGCCTTGTGCTAGAAGAAGAGGAATTGGAACTCCGCTTCCATTTGATAAGGAATGGGTAATTGAGTCTCTTTCAGATTCTACGATTTATCAAATGTTTTATTTAATTTCCAACACTTTAACAAAAAATAAGATTTCTGCTGAAAAATTAAGTATTGAATTTTTTGACTATGTGCTTCTTGGAAAAGGAAATTCAACAATGATTGCAGAAGAATCAGAAATAGATTTGAAATTAATTGAAGAAATGAGGTCGCAAGTTGAATACTTCAAAAATATTAATTGTAGATATACGGCCGGAACACATATGTCAAACCACTTATCTTTTTTAATTTATCACTATGGACTTATTTTCCCTAAAGAAAACTGGCCTACAAATATTACTGTTGGAGGACTTATGATTCGTGAAGGAAGCAAAATTTCAAAATCAAAAGGAAATGGAACTCCATTAATCAGAGTAAAAAAAGAATGGGGAGTTGACTTATTCAGACTTTACTTGGTTCTAACTTCAAGTTTTGATGTTGAACTAGATTTTAAAGATGAAGAGGTATCACAATTAGAAAAGAAATTCAATAGACTTAAAGAACTTTTATTCAAAGCAAAATCTTGCGAGAAAAAATTTTATAGCGAATTTGAAGAAAGAGACAAATGGCTTATTTCTAGATTTTATTCAAGAGCCAAAGAATATTTTTCTTTAATGGATGAGATGAAAATTAGAGAAGCTCATATTTCACTAATTTATGATTTTATTTCTGAAATGAATTATCACATGAGATTAACAAATGAAGGGAGAACTCTTGAAGTTTTAAGATTTATTTTTGAAGACTACGTTAAACTTTTAGCTCCTGTAACTCCACATACTTGTGAAGAACTCTATGAGGGAGAAGGAAAAGAAAAAGAAAATTGCGTATCTCTTGCAAGTTTTTCAATGCTTGGAAAAGATGAATATATAAATAAAGAAATTGAAGATGTTGAAGCAATTATTTCAAATTTAATTGAAGAAATTTCACGTCAAAAAGAAACAAGAAATATCTCAAAACTTAAATCAATTAAAATAATTCAGGCAACAGATTCTAAATTTGAGTTATTTGATAAAATGGCAGATTTGCTTGACCAAACAAGAGATTTTAAGACAATTATGCAAGAATTGATGAAAAATTTTGCTTCGGAGCAAAAATTCATTCAAAAATTCTTGCCAAAATGTTTGGGCGATGGAATTAGCAAATATCTTCCAAAAGAAGAAGAGAAAAACTTAATTGAGAATGTTAATAAAGTAATTAAAGAAGAATTTGGAGTTAAAGCTAAAATAATCTCTGAGGAAAAAGAATCAAAAGGTTTACCAGCAAAACCTCAAATAGTAGTAGAATAAAGATATTAAGTTTTATCTAACCAATAATCTTAACAACAAAACCTACCAAAACTAAAAATAATCCAAATAACATTGGAGTAACATATTCTGGAAGCGCAAGAGAGACAATTAAAAGAGATAATCCTCCGTAAATTAAAAATCCAACTCCTAGAGCTAGAAATAAAACTAAAAAAACGTTAGTTACTGCTTTTTTAATTTCTCTTCTAACTTTTCTCATAACTTTTCTCTCAAATGTTCTTTTTGCATCTTCTTTTGTTTCTTCAAATTTTGTTTTTAGAAATTCTTTTGCAGAGTCAGCAAAAAAATCTTTCACTTTTTCAAAAAAGCCTTCTTTTTTCTCACCATATATTTCTTCATATTCGCCTTTTACCATTATAGTTGTATGATTTCCAAGTTTAAAAATCTTCGCAAAGCTTATAAATGAGTTTATTTATAAATAATTATGGACAAAAAATTGCAAGAATCATCTCTAAAGTTTATTTTAGGACGTATAACTAAAGATGGCTCTATAGGCAATATAAAAACATATGAGGAGTTGTTTGATTCGGTAATTTCACTCTCAAAGCTTAAAAAATTAGGTGAGGCTAAAATTATTCTTAACTACATAAGGCAATTCCAACAAAAAGAAGATAATTTTATACTTCCAAAAATCAAAGATGAAACTTTTTTTATAGAAGGATTTTCGGATGATGGAATTTACAATCCAGTTTTTTACTTAAAATCTCTTCTTTTTTATTTGAAACAGACAAATGATAAGAAAGAAGTAAAATTGTTCTTAAAATCAATTCAAAAAGCCTTAATTTACATAAAAAATCATTTTTGTAATGACTATCTATTAATGTTTGATTTGTTTGAAGGCAAAAAAGTTTTCAAAGCAAAAGAAAATGCTATTCTAATTTCGGTTTGTGATTATACTGACTTTTTAAATTTTCATGGTTTTATCAAAGAAGCTGACTCTTTATTTATGATAAATGAGAGATTAACTCTTGGTTTTGAGAGATATTTTTGGAATAAAAAATATGATTTAGTTTATGATTTTGATGAATTAGGAAACTTTAATATTATATCTCAATTTGAGATTTTGGACCTCTTGCTAGAATATGATTTCAATTCAGATTTCATCAAGAAATTTATGGAAAAAGAAAATAAACTATTTCAAACCTCTTGTGATTTAAGATATAGATTGAAATACTTAATGTTGAAACAGAAACTAAAACTTCCATTTGAAAAAGAGTTAAAATCCTTATCAAGGTATCTAAAAAATTTCGGAGAAAATTTAGTTGATAAGAAGTATTTTGATATGGATTTAGAGATTTCAAAATCTTTAAACTCAATTTATGAAGAAGAAGTAGTTGAATTAAAAAAAGAAAAAAAAGTTTTAAGAAATTTAAATTCAATTGAAATTGCAAATTTAATTTTGGGGTTTTAAAATGACCTTCCCGATAAAAGAGATAATTGAAATACTTGAAAAAGAATCGAAAAATTGGCAAGTTCCAGTAGTTACATTAATTGCTCTTCAAGACAAAGATCCTTTTAAAGTTTTAATCTCAACAATTCTCTCACTTAGAACAAAAGATGAGACTACAGTTTTAGCATCAAAACGATTGTTTGAAGTTTTAAAAAAACCAACAGATATTCAAAATTTGAATGTAGAAGAAATCCAGAAAAGAATTTATCCTGTAGGTTTTTATCGTAGAAAAGCAATTGTAATTAAAAACGTTTGTGAGAGATTAGTTAATGAATTTAAAGGACAAGTTCCAGCCGATTTAGACATTCTTTTAACTTTTGAAGGAGTGGGAAGAAAAACTGCAAATTTGGTAATAACTGAAGGTTTTCAGAAACCTGCAATGTGTGTTGATGTTCACGTACATAGAATTTCAAATCGTTTAGGTTACATTCAAACTAAAACTCCAGAAGAAACAGAGTTTAAACTTAGAGAAATTCTCCCTTTGCAATATTGGATAAGATATAATTCCCTTTTGGTTGCTTTTGGTCAGCACATATGTAAACCTGTATCTCCTTTCTGTTCGAAATGTCCTGTTGAGAAATACTGCCAAAAAGTTGGAGTTAAAAAACAAAGATAATTAATCTCTTACAAAATCAATTGAAACATAGTCTCCTTGGGAGACTATTTGGATTCTTTTAGCTCCTTGTGTAAATAATGATGTATCATTAAACCAAGAAACATTAGTTGTATAATTATGTTGACATGAATATGAACAATTAAATCGTATATATGTTTCCTTAGTTTCAAATAATTCAGAGGAAAATATATCTTCATTATAGTAAGAAACATTTAGTATATCAAATACAATTCCACTATTATTAAAATGAACGATAGTTAGGTTTTCTATTCCTTGAGGAAAATTAGTATCTATTGTAACTTTGTTTCCTTCAGGTAAAAAATACATTTTTTCAACATTTGAAATTATTTCTCTTCCTATTTTTTCAATTTGTTTTTTATCTAATTGTTCCTTTGCCTCACCAGAATAAGTAAAAAATACTCCGCCAAGAATAAGAATTAAAGTCAAAGCTATTCCAAAAATAATAAGATATTCAAAAGATGCCTGTGCTTTTACTTTTTCCCCCATAATTTTTTAGAATATATTATGTTTTTAAAACTTTGTAATTATCAAAAATTAGAAAAAAATATAGATTTATTGAATAGTTAATCTAATTGGTCCTGTACTATCAATTGTTAAATCCGTTTTTGGATTTTCAACAGGAATAGTAACCTTGCCTTCAACAACATCTCCTTCAATTAGGCCTTCTGCTGTGCAATCAAATGTTGCAATTCCTAGTTGTCCATTTAAAAAATTCACATCGGCTGGAACTGCTCCAGATGAAGTGTCTTTATTTTCAACGGTAGTCATCGAACAGGTTTCACCTGTACTCAACTCTATAGTTCCTGCGTTTCCTTCAATTGTACCCCTATTAGCCCCAACATAACTAAATACTACTTTAACTGTATCGTCCGTACTTGTTGCTTGTGATTCTGCAGCCATACCTCTTAAATTTCCACTTAAATCCAACTTATTAGGCAAAAGTGCACCAAAGTCAACGAAACTGAATATTAAAGCACCTACAATCAGTACTACCAAAAGCATCCAACCATAAGTCATTAAAAACTCGATTGCAGCTTGACCTCTTTTATTTCTTAATAAACTCGTCTTATTCATATTTAATTCAAATCTATTTTTCTTATATAATTTAGTTATCTTCTTTTAGTTACAAAAAGGGTTCCTTATCCTATAATTCCTTTAATCTCTAATCCAATTTTCTAAACTAGTTTTATCAATCAATATCAGATTTTCATTATTTTTAGCAAATTCTAACAAATTGTCCTTAAATCCCGACTTAGAAAAAATAACAAATTTAACATTTTCGCCCAATTCCAAATATTTTGATTTTTCTTTTAATTCTTCTAAATCTTTTAAAGTTTGTTTTCTATTTCTCCATTTTGCTTCACAGACATAAAAAACATTATTTTCTACATCTTCTCCAACAATATCAATTTCTAAATCCTGTCTAGTCCACCAAGAACTACATTTAACAACATTATAATTCTCTTTTAAATACTCTCTTGCAACATCTTCAAATATTTTTCCCAAATACTCACTAAATGTATTATCCAATCTCTTCACAACTAAATCGGGCCTATTTTCTTCAACTAAATAACTATACTCAGTTGTAAATTTGAACCAAAACTTAAGAAAATTATCTTTTAATTCATACCTTGATTTTTTTGATTTTTGTTCTTTTTCACCAAAAGGAATCCTTTTACTAATCAAATTAACGTTAAGTAAATTCTTTAAATATTGTGTTAATTTTGTTTGTTCAATACCAACAGAACTACTAATTGCTGAAAATTTTGTGTTTCCTCTAGCAATTTCAGTTAAAATTGTCTTATATGTGCTAATAGAATCAAATTCTTCTTTTAATAAAAAATCTCCTTCTCCAAATAAAATACTACTTATTGAAAAATAATTTTCTATTAAATTTTTTTCAAAAGTTAATTTATCACTAAACTGATTTAAGTAAAAAGGAATAGAATCTAAAACCGAATAAACTTTTAACAAATTTTCAAAATTATATTTTGGATAAAATTTATGTAAATTTTTAAATTTCAATTTTTTTAAACTTAATTGTCCAGTTCTTCTCCCATACAAAGGACTTTTTGCACTTAATATTTCATCCTTTATCATCGAAATTGACGAACCACTTAAAATTATTGAAACCTTGCTCTTTTCCAAATATAAATCCCAAATCCTTTGAAATACTGAAACTATTGAATTATTTTCTTTAATCAAATATGGAAATTCATCTATAACAATAATCATTTCTTTATTTAAGGAAGCTAAGTACCTAAATATGTCTTCAAAATTATTTTTTAGACTATTTATTGTCTCATCATTTAAACTTTCAATAAGTGTTTTTTTGAAATTCTCAATATTATGTTCTTCTTTTTGTTGTGAGGCTAAAAAATATGCTCCTGTTTTATTTTTTATGAAATTTAAACACAAAGTAGTTTTTCCAACTCTTCTTCTACCGTAGATTATAAATAATTCTGATTTCTTTCTCGAAAATGTTTGTTCTAATATTTTCAATTCTTCTTCTCTACCATAAAAACAATAATTCATATTATTATAATGTTAGTTATTATTTATAAATCTTATGTTTCTTATCCTATAATTCCTCCAAAAAATCCCAAAAGAACCTTTGAAAAAACATTAAACAGTATCAATGCAATTGCAACATAAAAAGGCAAATACTTAACTGCAGTATAAGTTTTTTCATTCTTCAACTGAGAAGTAATTAAACTTGAAAAAACAGTAATTAAACCAATCATCGAATAAGAAAAATACATCAAATATGTTGTAAATTCGGGAGGTATTGTTCCAAAAGTTAACATCTCATTTCCACTCTCAGCAAGTATCCCAAATAAGTTTCCAATAAATGTCAGTAAAGTAATTGCCAAAGCAAATAAAAGAGGTGCAACAAGTAGCGAAATTGCACGAATAATAATTGCAAACCCTCCCGCATTACCTCTCATCTCCTCCTCGAGAATATAAATTCTCTTAAGATTCTCTGAAATTCTCTCCAAAGGTTTAGCTAAATCTCCTCCCCCCTTAATTCCTTCATCAATTAAAAACAAAGTACGATTAATAATCGGAGAATCATATCTTTTTCTAAACTCATCCAAAGCCTCTGTAACTGCCATTCCCATTAAAATCTTCTCATTAATTAAAGTAACTTCATGTGCAAGGGCTTTTTGCTCCGGCCTCACAGATTTAAGAAGAGCTTTTTCTAAAGAAATTCCTCCTTTTAAATTCGAAATTAGATTATCCAAAAATTCAGGCAAATCTTTCTCAATAGCATTCTCTGCTTTTTTAAACTTACTATCATGCACGAAAAAAAACATAAACAAAAACAAATAATAAACTACTAGATTTAAAACAAAATAAGTTACAAAAAAAACAATAAATTTCATAACTCCAGTTTGAGCAAATACATCATTAAAACTTTGGTATAAAATAGGATATATTAACAAAAATAAAGTAAATGTAACGATTACTGAAAGTGCAAAAATGTTTGCAATAGCATAATAATTCAAATTATTAAAATATAATTTCTCATAAAGTTTTTCAAGTTCCTCTTTATACTTCAATTTATAAATTTTGTCTGGCATCACCACCTTCCCCAGACCTTCCTTATTAATATTTTTTAAATTTGCCATTTTAAATTTATATTGTTGATTTTGAAAACTTAAACATTGAATATGCTAAATACTGGAATGCGAACATTATCAAGAACAAAAAAACCAGAATCCACTTCAAAAGTTCTGGAGTAATTTCCAAAATTGCTGCTCCTAAAATAAAAAAGGTAATTCCTAGAGAAGGCACGACAATACCCATAAGCAAATACATCATAACAATCGGGTTTAATTTCTTCCCAAAACTTCTAATCTCCAGAATCTTTTTCTCAGAAGATTCCTCAATAAAATTTTCTAAAACAGACTTTAAATCAATCCCGATATTCAGACTATCCTTCAATCTTTTAAGCAATATCTTAGTACTCTCTGAAGGCGCATACTCTGCAGCATCACCAATTGATTCTTCTAAATCTTTTCCAGTTTTAAAGTCCATATATACCCGTTTGAAAAAATATCCTCCCGGTCTATTCAGTCTGCTTATTCTCTGAATCGCATTTCCCAATGGAAGTCCTGACTCCATACTAACTAAAAAATATTCCGAAACAAAAAGCAAATCTCCATCAAGTTCTCGTCCCGCCTTTTTCACAAGTACATCAACATAACCAAACCAAAATCTAAAATATAGTGGGGTAGCAACAATAACAATAACTTCTGCAATCAGAAGTTTAAGTATTTCACTTTTAAAAACTAGAAAAACAACTGTTGCAAAAAATAATGTAGACATAATTGTCATCATAACTGCCTGATTTGTGTATTGAAATGTGGTTTGTTTATTTGCAGCTTTTTTTAATTTATTCTTCAGGTCAGGGTGTTTTTTTACAATTCCTCTTATGAAATTTGCATAACTCATTTGCTAATTTTTTTTCTTAAATCCAATTTGCTTTTAATGGTCTTAAACAAACTTTTCTTATCCAAATAATATTGGTTAATTATTTTACCTACCGAATCAATATCGTTAATTTTCATCTTAGCCATATATTGTAAAATAACTGCTCTTTCCTTAATCGTAGTATAAAATTCACTCTCAGAAATCCCATAAAATTCATCAAGTTTTTTCATTAGATTTATTGGTTTGTTCTTCATTAAAAATTTATCAAGTTTATAATTATATTGAAGTATTACTCTCTCATCTCCAGCCTCATTAATTTCTGCAATCTGCAGTGTTGCTCTTTTTCCGCTTTTTCTATCTCTATGCTGAACAACAACTAAACCCAGTGCAGACAAAGTAATTTTAGGGATTTCAATAGGCGGACTCGAAAGTCTTAAAATTGTCTCTCCTGCAGTATTTGCGTGAAAAGTACCATACACACTATGTCCTGTTCTCATTGCTTCAAATAAAACTTCTGCCTCTTGCTTTCTACGAATCTCTCCAATAATGATTCTATCTGGTCTCATACGAAGCGAATTAACAATCAAATCCAGCATTGAAATTCCTCCCTTTCCTTCCTGGTTTGCTTGTCTTGCTTCCATTGGCACCCAGTGAGTATATTCCGGTAGCCTAATCTCTCTAGTATCTTCAACTGAAATAATCCTTTGGCTTGCGGGAATAAAACTACTTATCGCATTCAAAAATGAAGTTTTTCCTGAACCAGTTCCACCTGCAACAATCACTGACATCTCATTTTCAAGAGCAACCCAGATGATTGCAAGAGCAATAGGCGAACATGTTTTTGAGTTAACCAAATCTGAAACAGTCCAAGGTTTATCTGAAAATCTACGAATGGTAATAGTACTTCCTTTTGTAGAAATTGGTCCCATTGTCGCATTAAGTCTGTGTCCTCCTCTTAAATGTGCGTCCAGAAGAGGATTAAGGTTAGAAAAAAACTTTTTATTCTCAAGAGCAACCCTTGATGCAATATTTTTGATTTCACTATCACTCAAAAATTTCAGATTTGTCTTTAACCAACCATATTTTCTATGATAAATCATAATCTGTGCTTCACTTCCATTAATTGTAACTTCTTCAATTCCTGCATCACTAATAAGAATATCAACAAAACCTAAATCCAGACTTTTTTGTACAATGTATGTAATAAGTTTATCTCTGATATCTGCTTTAAGCATGGGCAGATAATACTTAATCAATTCTTCTACTTTTTTAACATAAGCTTTTTTCAAGTTTTCGTAACTAAAATCTTCCTTGTCTGTTTTCTCAAAAATACCTTCTCTAAGCAAATCTTCTTTAATTTTCTCAATGATGAATTTTGTATATTCTCCTGTTTCAAGAATTCCTACTTCATAAATTGGAACAAAATCTTTCTCTGTTGTATAAATCACTATTGGAATTTTCGTATTTTCAAATACAATTTCATATTGATCTAGGATTTTCATTTTAACTTAAATTTTTGTGTGTGATTAGGTTTTTTACTTTTGAAGCCAAATTCTCTTTTTCTTCTTTGGATACCTCAAGCAAATCGATATAAAAAACAATTTTCTTATATGCTATTTTAAGTTTTTGAGGATCTTTTTCTTCTTTAATTATTTCAAAATATTTTTCAATTTCAGCTTTAACATCAGACTTTTTTGTGTTCAGACTAATATTTTTTGTTGTGTTTTCTCTTTTTTCTGCATTTGAAGTTTTTGGGTTTTCCTGATTAAAACCTTGTGAAGCTGCAGGCTTAATTGAATCTTTTTCAGTTTGAGCATGTTGCGGATTTAGATGCTTAAGCAAATAATTTAATTCTCCTCTTAGCCGTGATTTCTCTTGTTCAAATCTTTCAGGCAAAGATTTAATTTTCTCTTGTATCAGGTGTAGATTTTCATTGTCATAGGTTTGTGTTCTTTTAATATGGTCAATATATGAGTTTATTTCCTGTAGAGCCTGACTATAATGATAAGTTCCCATAAATAGAGCAACATTATTTTTCAGTACTAGATTATTTACCTTGGAATATAAATCGTTTAACTTATTATAAATCTCAACTCTTTTTTCTATTTGTATTTCAGGAATTGTTGTGAAAATTAAAACAATATTGTCATAGGTCATGAGGGTTTTCTGAAGGTTTTTATTTAAATATGACTTGTGAAAATTTTCAATTTCAGAATTAATTAGATTCTCTTTTTGCAAAAACTCAGCATTATGAAGCTTTTCCAAATAATTCTCTGCTAAAACTAAATTTTTATTCAAAGTTATTTTTTCCTTGATAAATTCAGTCTCTAGATATTCGGGGATTGCTTCAAGTTCTTCATGAATGGCATTTATTTTCTTTGTTAGTTCTTCTGAATTTAATTTATTTGCATTTAAAATCAAATCTTTATTTAATTCCGAGAGCTGTCTTTTTTTCTGAGGGATAAATTGGGATTTATAATTTTCAATCTTATCAAGAATTTCGGTTTCAATTTGAAGACAGGTTTTTTGGAAATTAATTTTTTCTTCAATTAATTCTTGGGGCATTTGAGAAACTTGTGTTAGTATTCCCTTTAACCTTTTCAAAGCATCAAAAAGATTTTCTGCTTCAAGATTTGCTTTTATGTTTTCAATGTGCTTAGATACTATCTCTATAGTTTGCTGTTTTTGAATCTTCAAGTTTTGGATATATTCGGTAGAGTATTTTTTACTAATCTGTTCTAACGCCTCGCTACCTTTTTTTTCAAGTCCCATAAACTTGTTAGTTAAATCCTCATCAAACTTCTTAACTTCTTCATAAACTGATTTTAGAAATTTAAAATCATTGTTATTTTCATAATCAGCAACAGTTTTGCTTAACTTGTCTTCAACATCTTTTTGAAAATCAAGAGAAATTTTTTTGTTACTCTCTTCTTTTTCTTTTGGATTTTTCTCTTCTCCTGAATATGTCTCAAGAAATGAATCTATATCAAGTGCCATTTTATAATACCTCCAATTCTCTTCTGTATCTTTGCCATGCTAGTTGTGTTTTATTTTGGTCAAAACCAAGTCTTTTTGCTTTCACTTCGAAAAGTTCTTTAATCTCTACTTCATATTTACTAAGAAAAATGGGCCACGCTTCTCTCATTTTATCATAAGTAAAATTTTTCTCCTTTGCAAGATTCATGAAAGTCTCTTTTAGGTTATCTACATCAATTTCTTGTTTTTTGTTCTCGTTTTTTTCTACAAACTCAACAAATCCTTCAAATCCTTTGTAGTGTACTTTTAAAATTTTATACTCTTCAAGCACAACCAGCCATTTTTCAATAATTTCAATTGGAAGGTTAAGTTTTGATTTAAGTGTGTCAATAGTTGTTTCTCTGCTAGATTTAACTATCTCAACGAGATTATCTACTGGAGTTTTAAGAACTTCTGATAACATATGATATGTCCAATTTTACTTATTATATGTCTTTATAATAATTGGAAAGTAATTACTTTGAAGAAACTTGTTCATTTTGTGGTTCTGAAGGCGAACTTTTATCTTTTTTTATTAAAATTTTAAACCTTAAAACTAAGTAAGAAACAAGAGAAGTAAACAATAAAATTAATCCAATGTAAAATGTGTCTACTAAAAGATTTTTAAAAGTTTCAATTATTGGCATCTCGGAGAGGATTTTCCCAGTTAATATTTTGTTCATCTCACTTGGAATAAAACTACTAAGATTTTCAGGTTTTAAAGAATAGAGAATAAATGCTATAATCCCAGTTAACCATATCGATTGTATTAATATTGCTCGAGAAACTTCTTTTAATATTTCTGCAAGATTTTGGCTTGATTTTTCAATTCTGAAATAATGGTAATATAAACAAGAAACTCCCAAAGTAAAAAAGACTATTGCCAGTATTAAATATTTTAGTTTTTCTCTACTTTTTTCAACAACAAAATCCTCAACACTCTCTTTTGTAATTTCACCAAAAACTTCAGAATTAGAGCCGAACTGACTTTGGGCATTTTCCATCATAACATCAAAATCTGTCTGCTTCACAAATTCACAAAATTGGTCCGTATTATTCGTATTATTATTTTGATTACAATCCGATTTTAGATTTTGTAAATTCTCAAGTCTTGTATCGATATTTTCTGCGAATAAATCATATTCTAACATTTGTTTTTGCTGACCTGTAATTAAACTTGCAAAACTTGCGATAGGGATTGAATACTCAGAATTTGGTTGGAGGTTTTGTTTTTCAATCTCTGCAAGGAAGATTTTCGTAATAATCTCTTTTGTATTTTTTGAAACACTAAAATCTAATCCTAGATTTTCCCAAATTAATTCTATTTCCGTATCTTCTAATTCTGAAATTTTCTTAGTTATGGTTGTCTCATTTTCGGCATAAATTATTTTTATTTTTGCACTTTTCTCCATTGAAAGATAAGTCGAAAATAATTCTGCGTCAAAATCAGCACTAAGCATAAGTTCAGGATTATAATTTTTAGCTTGTTCACGCAAGACTGAAATTGGAATTCCTATTTCAAACCCTTCCATTGGAGAAGATTTTAATTTCTTATTAACTTCTGAAATGAAAAATTTTACGAGCTCAATTTTAGACTTTTCACCAACTTTAATCTCTAGTTCTTCAATTAATTCATTCGCCTCAGATTCGGTTAAATTTGTATTATAGTATGTTTTTTCGTAGAAATTATCCGCAACTAAAATATTTATTTCTTCGCCAAATAAATCTTCATACTCATTTGCAATAATTTTGTCCATACTATTTACTGCTACATAGTCAATTGAACTTTGAATTTCATCTCCGAGATTTTCATTATATAATCCAAGATTAAAATAAAAAATTGAAATAAAGAGGAAAAAAATTGAAATTTCAAGGAATAATCTCCCAAGGCCTTTGAACTTTTCATTCCAATTATTTGCAATACTAAGTATAATTATTCCAATAAAAATTATCAGTATTAAAAATAGAGAATTTTCTGGAAAAATTTGCAAAGATTTCTGATTAATAAAATCAATAATTTTAGAAAAAAAAGGTAGAGCACCCAAAAAAATTAACAAAATACTAACTAAATATGAAATTATTCTTGGGGTGTTAAAACTCATAAAAATCGGTATTGAAATTTATTTAAAAACTTTAGTATTAAAATTTAGTCACGAAGGTCAATAATGTTTAAAACCAAAGCCCTAATTGTTCTTAGGAAATAATCAATAATATTAGTTAAAACTAAATCTGATTTTGATTTGTTGTGATAAATATTTGTTATTAAACTTTCTATTTCTTCTTTTCCTTTTTGAAAAAGTGGAATATTATTTTTAAGGCTAATACTCTTATCCATCAGATTATTGGTCAAGACAAACAACTTTTTCATTTTTATTAGTGCTTTTTTTAAATCTTCTCTACTCTCGCCTATTTCTTCTTTATGCATTACTTTTGCGATGTCTTCAATTAAATCTCCAATGTTTTCTAATGAATTAATATAACTCCAATAATGAACACTATTTTTTACTTGATTTGAATGCTCCCATGAATTAAGATTATGGTTAATTGCTTTATAACTTAAAAAACATAACCTGTTAATATTCAAGTCGAGAGCCGAGATTATTTCCCAACTACTTTTATCAAAATTAATCACATTATCAAAAGAAGTTTTAATCATATCTGCAATTTTTTCAACAAAACTATAGAGGTCAAGTTCTTTAAAATTAGTTAAATCTCGCAAAATAATCTCATCTTCTTTCATATCAACAATCTCTACAGCACTTAATTTTTCTTTGATTGTTTTAATAGTTTTTATTTTTTTTAAAATCTTTGAATCTTTTAGAATAATTTCATTATAATTTTTTAGATAATAAGAAATAATTTTTTGCTCAAGCCAAACTCCAGGATAATTTTCTACCTCCAGAGCAACTTTTTGGGGTTTTAATCTATTCTGAGTTGAAATAATAATTGCGTCAGGTTTTGTTTTTAGACTCAATTCCCCTCCTTTTTCTAAATTATGTTCTTTTATCCACTCGTTTGGAAGTGTTATGACGTGAGAACTATTTCCAAATTTGATTATTTTTCGCAGGTCCATATACCAATATATACTTCACATATTTATAAAGTTGTTGCCAATAATTGAAATTTTAGCAGATTTTGATTTAATCTTTTATCTCATAAAGTTCTTTTACGTATTTTAGGAGTATTGAAGTAATTGAAATAATGATTGGTCCAAGAATGATACCTATAAGTCCAAATGCTACAAGTCCACCCACAAATCCAATAAAAACTAATGGGGGAGAAATAGTTTCTTTATTACTCATAAGAATTGGTCTTAGAAAGTTATCGACCATACTAATAATCAAAACACCATAAATAATTAACCCTATTCCTGCTCCTGTATGTCCCGTTAGTATCATATAAAAACCTACTGGAACCCAGACTAGCGGAGTTCCAAGGTATGGGATTAGACTTGTAATTAATGTTAAAAATGTTATGATTAAGATATTTGGTGCTCCAAAAATTATGTAACCTAGAACAGCAACTGCTGTTTGTATAATTCCTGTAAGGAAATATCCCCTAAACAAAGTTTTAAGATTTTTTTCTATACTCCTTAAAAGGTTTTCTTGTTTTTTTAAAGTCATAGGAACATATTCATTTAAAACTTTTAAAATTTCTTTGTTATAAATTAAAAGGTAATAAGTAATAAATAAAACGATAAAAAAATAAATCACAACTTTTGGAATGGAAGAGAAAAAGTTTGTACTAAAATCTACAATGTAGACAACTAGGGATTTTAGAAGTTCAGTTAGATTTAAAGAAGCCAAGACTGGTGAATCGGTAATTTTTCGGGAAAATTCTAGTATAAGATCATTTAAAATTTCGGGATTTTCAATATAAACTTTATATTCTACTATTAGTTTAACAAGATTTAAAATCAAAAAATAAAACAAAAGGATAGTGGGGATAAAGATTATTAGAGTAAAACTTGAAAGAGTTAAAATTGAACTTATTTTCTTATTATTGATTTTAGTCAAAAAGTACTTGTATGTAGGGTGTAAGAAATAAGAGAGTATGAGACTATAGACTATAAGTGCAAAAATATCTTTGACTACAAAAAAAGTTAAGATTAAAAATATTAGTGCAATAATGAGGATGAAATTTCTCTCAACTTTTTGACTATATTTGATTTCCATTTTAATTAAATATACTTTGGTTTGATTTTTTTAATTGCTTTTTTTGTCTCTTCAAAAAACTTCATTTCTTCTTCAAGAATTTCTTCTTTAGATAAAATATCATCTCCGAATAATTCATCTTTTATTGCAATATCTGCAATTTTCATGCATCTAAGATTAAGAAGTTCTTGAGCGATTTTTTGCGAGTTTTTGTATACTAATTTTTCTTTTCTGAATTTTTCAGAACCTTCACTTTTTAAGTTTTCAGTTTCTTTCTTTTTTTCTTCGAAATATTTATTTAAAGCTTCATAAAATTGTTCATCGATTTTGAATAATTTTTTTGATTTTTTTTCTTCTCGAAGCAGATTATATAGTGAGTTAAAAGTTAAGAGCGGTATGTTATTTTCTGCCTGAGAACTATTCATAAAACTTTTTATATTGGTCTATATATAAATTTTAGTATTTTTTATAAGAGAAAACAAAGGCGAGGGTGGGATTTGTGCTCAACAATCAAAAGATTCTTGGCACCAAAGGAACTAAAGTTCAAATCCAACTTGTTTGAGAATTTATAAATAAAAAGGCGAGGGTGGGATTTGAACCCACGATCACAGGGTTGCAGCCTGTTGCCTTAGCCACTTGGCCACCCCGCCATAAATAATGAAAAGGAGATTTGATTTAAAAAACTTTCAGTTCTCCAGTAATTTTATCAATTTGGACTTCGGGAGCAGGACCAATTGCACCGCAAGTCACAGTTCCAGGTTTTAACTCTGTATGACCCGCATCTCTAATTAAAGAACATGCAAGCCCTACATCTCTTGCCAAATTAATGTATTTTTCGAGTTCTTCCAAACTTTCAACTTTCAATGCGATTTTTTTCATTCCTGAGGCTCTCCATCTTGAAACGAGCTTTTTATTTGCATCAAAAACTGCATCTACTGCTGCGTGAGCGGCTTGTGCGGCAGTTTTTCCCTTAGACATCTTCAAATCATTGCGAATTAAAATTACTTGTTTTAGTTCTGACATAAGTATATAAAAATAGCTAATTTTATAAAGTTATTTTTCTTTTACATAATTATGGTACTTGAAAAACTTGGAGATTCATTGAAAAATACACTTTCGCGAATCAAGAATTCTTTAACTGTAGACAAACAATTAGTTGCAGAAGTTGTAAAAGAGATACAAAAAGCTCTACTCTCTGCAGATGTTAATGTAAGGCTTGTTTTAGATTTGACAAAATCTATCCAAAATAGAGCAATAAATGAGAATAATCCTAATTTAAATAAAAAAGAACATCTTTTAACTATTATTTACGAAGAACTTGCAAAATTTTTGGGTGATGAGAAAGAATTTGAATTAAAACTAAGTCAAAACAGAATAATGCTTGTAGGTCTATATGGTCAAGGAAAAACAACAACTTCAGGAAAACTAGGAGTTTATTTCAAAAACAGAGGTAAAAAAGTTGCTCTAATCTCAACAGATACTTGGAGGCCTGCTGCTTTTGAACAACTAAAACAACTTGGAGAAAAAATTGAAATCGAGGTTTTTGGAGATCCAAATCAGAAAAATCCTGTAAAAGTATATAAAAAGTTTGAGAAAGAACTTAAAAAATATGACGTTGTAATAATTGATAGTGCAGGAAGAGACTTTTTAAACGATGAACTTGTAACAGAAATTTCAGACATAAACGAATATGTAAAACCTACTGACACATTTCTAGTCTTAGGTGCAGATGTTGGTCAAACTGCTCAAAAACAAGCAGAAATGTTCAAAGAAAAACTTCAAATTTCTGGGGTTGTAATCACAAAAATGGATGGAACTGGAAAAGGTGGTGGAGCACTTTCTGCTTGTTCTACGGTGGAAGCTCCAGTTCGATTTATTGGTGTTGGTGAGAGAGTTGAAGATTTGGAAAGATTTAACTCCAAAAAATTTGTATCACAACTTCTGGGGATGGGTGATTTAGAAACTCTTCTTGAAAAAGCTCAGCTTGTAATGGATGAGGAAAAAGCAAGAGATTTGGGCGAGAAAATGATGAAAGGTGATTTTGATCTTGATGACTTATACGAACAACTAAAAGCTATGAAAAAAATGGGTTCAATGTCTAAAATGCTTAGTATGATTCCTGGTCTTGGTGGTTTGAAAATTCCAAAAGAACAAATGGCGGCTCAAGAAGAAAACCTCAAGAAATGGAAATATATTATGGATTCCATGACAAAATATGAAAAAAGAAATCCTGAAGTTATTGATGTTTCCAGAGTTAAAAGAGTTGCTGATGGGAGTGGAACAAATGTTTCTGATGTGAGAAACTTGCTCAAACACTTTAAACAAACTAAAAAAATGATGACTATGATGAAAAATCCAGAAGATTTGGATATGGAAAATATGGATCCACAACAAATGATGAAAATGATGAAAAAATCTGGTGTTAAAAATATGAAACAAATGATGAAAGGTGGTTTAAAATAATGGTTCAAACAGAAGTAAATGAGAGAAATCCGACAATAGAAATTGCTCCCAAAAAAAGAATTGCTCACGATTTTTTAATTAAATATGAAAATGAAGAACAAAGAATAAAATTTTCTGATATGGTAATTGAATTAATAAAAAAGCATGAATTAAAAGAATTTCACGTTGATGAAATTAAAGCTTTCCAAACACCTAAAATAAAATATAATGACATTACTTTAGTAGAAGGGAATGATTTTTCATTTGAAGATTTAGATAA